>NZ_JBRREA010000073.1:0-18714 GCF_056759975.1 Stenotrophomonas sp. STEN031 | reverse complement strand
GTTCCTCCATCGAGGCGGCAGTTTCCTCCAGGTTGGCAGCCTGCTGCTCGGTCCGGCGCGACAGGTCACTGTTGCCGGTGGCGATCTCGGTGGCGGCCAGGTTGATGCTGGAGGCAGCGTGCTGGATGCGGCCAACGATATCGGTCAGCTGGCCAACGGTGGCATTGGCATCGTCGCGCATGTCGGCGAATACGCCGTGGAAATCGCCTTGCATGCGCACGGTCAGGTCGCCACGGGCGATGGCCTGCAACAGCTTGGACAGCTCGGACAGGTTGCCGTCGGTGGTTTCCATCAGCTGGTTCAGGCTGCTGACCATGTCGCGGAAGTCGTGCTGGTAGGCCGCCGCGTCGCCGCGGACCGAGAAGTCGCCCTGGGCGGCTGCTCCCGCAAGGTGCTTGATCTCACTGTTGATCGCCGACAGGCTGGTCTTGACCGCATCGACGGCATCCGTCATCACCGCCTTCTCACCGGGCAGACGTTCGATGTCGACGGACAGGTCGCCATTGGCGTAGCGCTTGATGATCTCCAGCGCGGACAGGATCAGCTGGATGTGCGAGTTCACCAGCGCGTTGCTTTCCTTGACCATCACCCCGTAATCGCCGGGGAAGCTGGTTTCGTCCATGCGATGGCTGATCATGCCGGCATCGTGCTGCCTGGCCATCTCGCGCTGGGCGCCAATCACCGCTTGCAGCTGGGTCTGCATGCGCTGCATGGACTGCAGCAGCTTGCCAACCTCGTCGCGTCGCGCGGTGTCGATACGGCGGTCGAGCTTGCCGGCGGCGACGTCATCGGCCACACGGACCGCGTCGGCCAGCGGCACCATGATGGCGCGGATGATGGCCCAGCCCAAGGCGGCAGCCAACAGCAGGGCGACGGCAAGGCCGATCAGGATGGCGGCAACCGAGCGGTCATGTGCCTGCTGCGATTGCACGGTCTGCTTGGTGAGCTGGTCCTGGTTGTATTGCGAGAGCTGCTTGAGCTGGTCGAACAGCGCACGGCGCAGCTTGCGCGAATCACCGCTGGAGATGCTGGCGGCAGTAGCGAAGTCATCGGCGGCGATGGCGGCGGCGATGCGCTCGTGAGCGTCGAAGTAGCCGGCACGCAGTTCCTTCATCTTGTTGTACATGGCCAGCTCATCGGCGCTGTAGTCGGCTTCGATGTCGTCGTAAGCCTTCTCCGCCGCTTCGATCAGCTTGCGCGTGTCGGCCATGCGCTTGTCGTAGTCGGCCAGCTGGGCGGTGTCGCCCTGGTAGTTGAGCTGGGCCTGTTCGAACGTGCGGAACTCACCAAGCTGGGCGCGCATTTCGCCCAGTTGTTGCACGGCCGGCATCCAATTGTTGTTGACCTGTTCGATCTGGCTGTCGGCCACGTTCATGCGCCACACGGCAAACAACGCGAGCAGCAGGGTGAGCAGACCGGTGCTGCAGAATGCAAGCACCAGTTTTCGGGTGATCGACAGGTTCTGGAACCACTTCATTGCAGACATCTCCGTAGGCGGGCATGGGGCGATCCACAGGTCCGGCGCCCCTGGGGAATGTCTTGAGTGGTGCAGGCCGCGACGGAGGCCCAGGTTGCTTGACAAACCTGATTGCATTGCGATGCGGTATCGGCAGTTTTCGGGGCTTCTTGAAGGCGTTATGCGGACACGGTTCCAGCGCCAGCAAGGTGCCGCTGAGTCGCTCCGCGGTGGCACGCATACAGCCGAAAGCCGCACGCCCAGATGATGGGCGCGCGGCCGGAGGTGGCAATCAAGAGGTGATCAGGCCGCCTGCTGCGTGCGCAGCGAGCGCACCAGGCCGCCGATATCAACGATCAACGCAACCCGGCCATCGCCGAGGATGGTGGCGCCGGATACACCGCTGATGCGCCGGTAGTTGTTCTCGATGTTCTTGACCACGACCTGTTGCTGGCCGATCAGCTCATCCACTTCCAGCGCGATCTTCTGGCCATCGCCCTCGACCACCACCACCAGCGGCTCGGCCTGTGGATTGTCGGGATAGCCGTAGTACTCGCCCAGCGACAGGATGGGCAGGTATTCGCCGCGCACGCGCAAGACGCGACCTTCGCCTGCCATGGTGCGGATGTCATCGGGTTGCGGCTGCAGGGCTTCCAGCACGTAGGCCAAGGGTAGAATCAGGGTTTCGCCCGCCACCGAGACAGTCATGCCGTCGAGGATGGCCAGCGTCAGCGGCAGTCGGATCAACACGCGGGTGCCGGCGCCGGTGCGGCTTTCCAGTTGCACCTCGCCACCCAGTGCCTGGATGTTGCGGCGGACCACGTCCATGCCAACGCCACGACCGGACAGGTCGGTAACGGCATCGGCGGTGGAGAAGCCCGGTTGGAAGATCAGATCCCAGACCTGTGCATCGGTGGGGTTGTCCGGCACGTTCAAGCCGCGTTCCAGCGCCTTGGCGAGGATCTTGTCGCGGTTCAGGCCGCGGCCATCGTCGCTGACTTCGATGACGATATGCCCGCCCTGGTGCGACGCAGCCAGGGTGATCGTGCCGGTTTCGTCCTTGCCGGATTCGCGACGCACGTCCGGCATTTCCAGGCCGTGGTCGATGGAGTTGCGGACCAGGTGCACCAAGGGATCGGCGATCTTCTCGATAAGACCCTTGTCCAGCTCGGTACCTTCGCCGATGGTGCGCAGGCGGACCTGTTTGCCCAGGCGGCCGGAGAGGTCGCGGACCAGGCGCGGGAAGCGGCGGAACACCGCGTCCACCGGCAGCATGCGCACGCCGATGACGGCTTCCTGCAGGTCGCGGGTATTGCGTTCGAGCAAGTCCAGGCCGGCGAACAATTGTTCGGCGTGGACCGGGTCCAGGCCGCCGGATACCTGCTTGAGCATGGCCTGGGTGATGACCAGTTCACCGACCAGATTGATCAGCGCATCGACCTTGTCGACGCTGACGCGGATCGAGCTTTCGGCTTCATGTTGCTGGGCGCTGACCGCAGGCTTGCTGCCAGCTGCGGCGTCGGCGACGCTGGCAGTACTGGCGACGGCAGCGGCGGGCGCTTCCACGGCAAGACTGGGCGGTGCGGCCGGGCGGATGTCCAGTTCACAGTCATCGACCACCCACGCGAAGGTGTCTTCGATGCGGCTGCGCGGTACCTTGCCGACCAGGCCCAGGTCCCAGGCCAGGTAGGCTTCCAGCGGATCGAGCTGGTCGAAGCTGGGCAGCCGGGCCATGCGCGGCTCCACGTGCAGGGAACCCAGGGTTTCCAGTTCGCGGATGATGCGCAGCGGATCGTTGCCGCTCATGAACAGTGAAGGTGCCGGGGCAAAGCCGATCTGCCAGGCATCCGGGGTTTCTTCCTGCTTCACTGCAGCCGCGGCAACCGGTGCGGCACCAGACAGGACAGCCTGCAAGCGATCAGTAATCGCCTTGACCGCTGCCGGGTCGGCGGGCTGGCCATGTTCGACCTCACGCAGCAACGCACGCAGCACGTCCACCGAGCCCAGCATCGCGTCGACCGCGTTGCTTTCGAGTGCGCGCTTGCCCGCGCGCAGCTCGTCAAGCAGCGTTTCCAGCACGTGGGTGAGGCCGGCGATGGCGTCAAAGCCGAAAGTGCCGGCGCCCCCCTTGATGGAGTGCGCTGCACGGAACACCGAGTTGATGACTTCAGGGTCGTGCTGGCCGTCTTCCAGTGCCAGCAGGCCGGCCTCCATTGCATCCAGCCCTTCGCGGCTTTCTTCGAAGAAGGTGGCGTGGAAACGTTGCAGGTCCATGCTCATTGGCGCGGTATCCGATCGGTGGGGCAGGTGGGCTGATCAGCCCAGGACTTTCTGTACGGTGGCAATCAGCTGTTCGGGATTGAACGGCTTGACCAGCCAGCCGGTGGCACCGGCGGCCTTGCCTTCGGATTTCTTGTCGGCGGCCGACTCGGTGGTCAGCATCAGCATCGGCGTGAACTTGTAGTCCGGCAGCTGGCGCAACTCGCGGATCAGCGAGATGCCGTCCATGTTCGGCATGTTGACGTCGGTGACCACGGCGTTGAAACGCTGGCCCTTGGCCCGGCCGAGGGCGACCGCGCCGTCCTCGGCTTCTTCAACCGAAAAGCCGGCCGAGGTGAGGGCGAAAGAGACCATCTGGCGCATCGACGCCGAGTCGTCCACCACCAAGATTCGTGCGCTCATGCAGCGTTCTCCACAGATTTCGTTGTGTCAGGGGTTGCTTCCAGACCGAGGGTCCGGAGGACACCGAGCAGGCGCGCGGCGTCGCGGAAGGTGTCGGTAGCGTTGTCAAAGACAGTGCCCTGGCCGGCTTGCTGGCGGGCCAGCACGAAGGCGCACAGCACCTGCATTGCAGCGGTGTGGATGCGACTTACCTGGCCGGCATCCACCCGCAGCTCACCTGCTTGTGGCAGGTGGGTCGCCAGTTGTTGTTTCAACTCGCTGGTGGACTCGATGCCGAGATCCTGCGCCAGGGCCACAGTGCTCATCGTTGCTCCGAACAAACGTTACTGGGAGAGATAGCGGCGAAGTGCCAGTGATCTTTAGGGTTGCGATGCGTTGCAGCAGATAGTGTTAACGGGCGCACGTTTTCAGGCCTCCTCCCTTTCGCGCAGCGAAGGGGAGGGCTGGGGAGGGGTAGCTGTTGGCGGGGTAGAGCCGAGCCATGCTCGGCTGGGGCATTACTGGTAAAGCCTCTGCCGAGCATGGCTCGGCACTACCTTTGCCGCCTTCCGGTCTCTGTGCGAAAGGGAGCCAATCAGCGCAGCAGGTTCTGAGCCCCCTCCCTTTCGCGCAGCGAAGGGGAGGGTTGGGGAGGGGTAGCTTTTGACGGTGTAGAGCCGAGCCATGCTCGGCTGGGGCCTTGCCGGTAAAGCCTCTGCCGAGCATGGCTCGGCACTACCTTCGCCGCCTTCCGCACTCTGTGCGAAAGGGAGGCCATCAGCGCAGCAGGCTTTGAGCCCCCTCTCTTTCGCGCAGCGAAGGGGAGGGCTGGGGAGGGGTAGTTTTTGACGGTGTAGAGCCGAGCCATGCTCGGCTGGGGCCTTACTGGTAAAGCCTCTGCCGAGCATGGCTCGGCACTACCTTTGCTGCCTTCCGTTCTCTGTGCGAAAGGGAGGCCATCAGCGCAGCAGTCGGCCGGCATCCAGCAGGATCATCGGTTGCTGGCCGACGCGGGCGATGCCACGGAACAACTCGTTGGATATCTGGCAGATGCGGGCGGTGTCCGGTGGCTCGATCTGCGAGTCGTTGAGGTTGGCGACGTCTTCAACCGCCGACACGCGCAGGCCCAGG
This sequence comes from Stenotrophomonas sp. STEN031, assembly GCF_056759975.1. Taxonomy (NCBI): domain Bacteria; kingdom Pseudomonadati; phylum Pseudomonadota; class Gammaproteobacteria; order Lysobacterales; family Lysobacteraceae; genus Stenotrophomonas; species Stenotrophomonas sp. STEN031. Next base: position 13,466 of record NZ_JBRREA010000073.1, on the reverse strand, counting down.
GTCTCGCCGTTCTCTTCCAGTACGACGATGCGGGTCTGCGAGTCCTCCGGCGCGCTCTGCACGTCCAGGTGGCGGCACAGGTCCATTACCGGTACCACCTGGCCGCGCAGATTCATGATGCCGAGCATCGAGGGGCCGGTGCCGCGCAGTGCCAGCAGAGGCACTGGCAACACCACTTCCTGGACTTTCAGCAGTTCCAGCGCATAGGTCTGCTGGCCGCAACGCAAGCGCAGCCAGCGCGAGCTGCGCTCGGCGGCGCGCCGCTGCTGCGGGCTGCTCGCCGGGCGCTGTGCCTGCGCCTGCAGTTCCTGCCAGGTGCTGGGGCGTGCGTCCGCCGAGGGCGGGTCCAGGGCGCGGACGTTGGAGGTGCTGCGCGGTGGGGGCGCCGGGCTCGCCGGCAAGCCCGCAGCGGTTTCAAACGCGGCCTGCAGGCTGGCGCTGTCGCTATGGGCCAACTTGCGGCTTTCGGCGGGACCGGTCTCGTAGATCACTTCGTCGGGCAGGTCGTCCCAGGTGGGGGGGCGACCTGCATTGGCGGCGGCAGTGGCCGCCAGCGCGTCGTCGAAGGCAGCCTGCAAGGCGGCTGTGTCGCCGGACGGCATGGTTGCCGTGACGGGGGCAGGTGTAGCGGCGGGCTTGGCCTGCGCTTCGGCCAGCGCTGCTTCGAACACCGCTTCCAGTTCGGGGCTGTCACCCGGCACCTCGACGACAGCCGGTTTGGCTGGCGTTGCAGGCGCGGCGACCGCAGCCGCGGGTACCGCCTCCAGCAGCAGTTCGCCGAGATAGTCGTCCAATACGTCGTTGCTCATGCGGCGCGCTCCAGCTGCGCGGCCTCGCTGAGCAGCAGCCACTCCAGCGCACGACGGTAAGCGGCCATGCCGCGGCCCGGGTAATCGTCGCCGAGCAGGGGGACGGTCAGCGCGGCGGGGTTGCAGATGCGGGTGTCGATCGGGATCGCGTCTTCCCATACGCGTTCGCCGTGGCGATCCTGCATCAGTTTCAAGGTCTCGTTGCCGGCGCGGGTACGGCGGTCGAACAGCGTCGGCAGCACCGATATCGGCAGCGTGCGCTTGCGTGAACGCTCGACCATTTCGCCGGTACGGACCATGCCATCCAGCCCATGCAGGGCCAGGGGTTCGGCCTGGGTCGGAATGATCAGACGGTCGGCCGCAGCCAGCGCATTGATCATCAGCAGACCCAGTGTCGGCGCACAGTCGAGCAGGATGTAGTCGTGTTGATCGCCGTGGCGCGTCAGCGCCTGCTGCAGGGCGAGGCCGAGGCCCGGTTGGTTGGCGCTGCGACGTTCCAACGTGGCCAGCGAGGCCTGCGCGCACAGGTAGTCCAGCCCGGGAATATCGCTGTGGCGGGCGAGCGCGGCGATTTCATGCGGCGGGGCGGCAAACAGCTCCTGCACACCCTGCGGTACCGGTTCGACCGGTACGCCGAAGGCGCGGGTGAGGGAGGAATGAGGGTCCAGGTCGATCAGCAGCACCTTGTGTCCGCGGGCGGCAAGGCCGCGCCCCAGCGACAAAGTGGTGGTGGTTTTGCCGACGCCGCCTTTTTGGTTGGCAATGGCCCAGATGCGCATCATTGGACTCCTTCGATGACCGCCGGTACCGCGCTGCGCACAGCGGCCGCGGCGGGTGCGCCGCCACTGTCGTCATCGCCGCCGGTACTGGCTGTGGTGTTGCCGGCAGGCGGCAGATCGGCTGCCGCCGCCGAATCGGCGAGGATGATCACCATCACCCGCCGGTTGCGGTTGCGCCCTTCGGGCGCATCATTGCTTTCGCGAGGGCGGAACTGGCCGTAACCGACCATCGCCAGCCGCTGTGGTTGCACGCCGTGGTCGGCGAACAGATGAACCACGCTGGCCGCACGCGCAGCCGACAACTCCCAGTTGGATGGGAACTGCGCGGTGGCGATAGGCAGATTGTCGGTATGGCCTTCCACCCGCACGCCATTGGGTGCATCCAGCAGCACGTCGGCCAGCGTACCCAGGGTGTTGCGTGCGCCTGCGTCCAATGCCGCCGAGCCGGTGCTGAACAGGATGTCGCTGTTGATCTCGACTTCGATCCACAGCTCGGTGCGGCGCACGGTGATGACACCTTGCTTGACCAGCGGCGCCAGCGATCTGCTGAGTCGATCGGCAATCTGGTTGAGCTGGCGCTCGGCGCGCTGCAGCTGTTCCTGGTTGTGCGCCGAAACCGGCATGCGCATATGCGATGCCATCGATGGAAGCTGGGTTGGGTCGGCCATGGCACCACCGGTCATGCTGGGCGAGCGGATCACCGACGGGGTGTCGTGGCCGCCGCCCTGGATCTGCATGTTGCCTACCTGGACCTGGGTGATGGTGCGTGGTGCGCCACCGAAGGCCGTGGTCAGGGCATCGGCCATCACCCGGTACTTGCCTTCGTTCAACGAGGAGATCGCGTACATCACCACGAAGAACGCGAGCAACAGCGTCATCAGGTCGGCATAGGGGATTGCCCATGCTTCATGGTTGGCGTGCTCTTCGTGATGCTTGCGACGGGCCATGGTTCAGTTCACGAAGCCAGCCAGGCTGTTTTCGATATTGCGCGGGTTCTCACCCTGGGCAATGGCGATCAGGCCTTCGATGATCATCTCGCGCTCACGGCAGCTGCTGGCGATCACGCTCTTGAGCTTGGCCGACACTGGCAGGAACAGCAGGTTGGCCGAGGCGATGCCATAGATGGTGGCGGTGAACGCGGCGGCAATGCCGTGGCCCAACTTGCTGGGGTCGGCCAGGTTCTTCATCACCGCGATCAGGCCGAGCACGGCACCGATGATGCCCAGGGTGGGCGCGTAGATGCCCATGCCTTCGAACACCTTGGTGGCGGCCAGGTCCTGTTGCTCCTGGCTGCCGAGCTCGATTTCCAGCATGTGGCGGATGGTGTCCGGCTCGACACCGTCAACCACCAGTTGCAGGCCTTTGCGGATGAACGGGTCGTCCTGCAGGTCCACCTGCGGTTCCAGGCCGAGCAGGCCCTGGCGGCGGGCGATATTGCTCCAGTCCACGATCTGCTGGACCAGCGCGCGACGATCACTGGCCGGTGGCCGGATGACCCAGCGCACGATCTTGAAGGCATGTTTGAAGACCGCTGGCGAGGTGTGCAGCAGGATGGCGGCGAGGGTGCCGACAATGACGATCACGAAGGCAGCAGGTGACCACAGCGAGGACAGGCCGGCGCCTTTGAGGATGCTGCCACCCACCAGGGAGGCGAGGGCGAGGAAGAGTCCAATGATGCTGAGTCGGTCCATGGTGCGTATATCGGCCTCGTTGTAACGGTCTTGAATCAGTGAGCGGTGCAGCTGTTGTTGCAGGCGCTGTTGCTTTTGTTAGCCCCTCTCCCGCCTGCGGGAGAGGGGTTGGGGTGAGGGCAGCTCTGGCTTTGAAAGCTGAAAGCGCCCCTCACCCGCCCCGTCTTCGCGGGGCTGCCCTCTCCCGCAGGCGGGAGAGGGGACTAGCGGGATCGCGAGATTGCAGGCCGCTCGCGTCTGCATTGCTCAGCCCTGCACCCCTCGCAGCCCATCCACATCCAGGATCAGTGCCATGCGGCCATCACCAATCAAGGTGGCGCCGGCATAGCCGTTGAGGCCGCGCAGGGCGCGCGGTAGTGGTTTGATCACCACTTCCTCGCGGCCGCGTACCTGGTCCACCACCAGGCCGAAGCGCGCTTCGCCCATCTGCAGCACGACGATGGTCAGCAAGGTCGACGGTGCTGGAGTGATGCCCAGCCATTGACGCAGGTCGAGCAGGGCCAAGGTGTGGGACTTGCGGTCCAGCACCGCGCGACCGTCGAACCAGCCCAACGAGGTGGCCGGGGCGTGCAGCACTTCCATCACGCGGGCCAGGGGCAGGGCGTAGACGTCTTCGCCAGCCTGTACCAGCAGCGTGGGCAGGATCGCCAGCGTCAATGGCACGCGGATCAGGAAGCGGCTGCCGCGGCCCAGCTCGGATTGGATCTGGATCTGGCCGCTGAGTTCGCGGATGCGCGACTGCACCACGTCCATGCCGACGCCACGGCCGGATATATCGGTGACTTCCTGCTTGGTAGAGAAACCGGGCAGGAAGACCAGGTGCAGGCACTCTTCACTGGTCAGGCGGGCGGCGGCTTCCGGGTCAAGCAGGCCCTTGTCGCGGGCCTTGGCGCGCAGACGTTCCGGGTCAATGCCGGCGCCGTCGTCCTGCACCTCGATGCTGACGTAGTCACCTTCCTGCTGGGCGGATAGCCGTACCCGGCCCATTCGCGGCTTGCCCTGGGCTTCGCGCAGCTCCGGCGATTCGACGCCATGGTCGATGGCATTGCGGACCAGGTGCACCAAGGGATCGGCCAGCGCTTCGACGAGGTTGCGGTCCAGTTCGGTATCGGCGCCGATCAGCTCCAGGTCGACTTCCTTCTGCAGTGAGCGGGCGACATCGCGCGCAACCTTGGGAAAGCGCGAGAAAACCTTGCCAACCGGCTGCATGCGGGTGCGCATCACCGCCGATTGCAGGCGCGCGGTGGCGATGTCCAGGGTGGAAACCGCACGGTCCAGTTCTTCGTCTTTCAGGCGCGTGCGCAGGGTCTTGAGCCGATTGCGCGCCAGCACCAGTTCGCCGATCAGATTGACGATGGCGTCCAGGCGCTTGGTATCCACGCGCACGGTGTGCTCGGGCTCGGCGGCCTTTGCAGCGGCCGGCTTGGCAGCCGCGGGCGCAGGCCGGGCGGGCGTCGCGGGTGCCGGCTTCGGTTTCGGCGGCGTGGCCGCAATGGGCTGCACGGCGACGGCACCGGGCGCCGCGCCCCCGTGCAGCTTGTCCAGCAGTGCCTCGAATTCGTCCTCGTCGATCAGGTCATCGCCGGCCTTGCTGGCGGCGATGGGCTGGGCGCCGGGTGTGCCGCTGCCATGCAGTTCGTTGAGCAGGGCCTCGAACTCGTCTTCGCTGATCAGGTCGCTGTCACCTGCATTGACGGCGACCGCGGTCGGCTGCGGCGCGGCAACGGCCGCGGCGGTACCGACATCGAACTGCGCGATCAGCGCGGCGGGCGCGTGCTCTGGATCGGTGCCGGAAGACACCGCGTCGAGCATGGCCTGCAGCCAGTCCAGCGATTGCTGGGCGGCATCGAAATGATGCGCCAGCAGTTCGGCCTTGCCGGCGCGGGCCATGCCCAGGGTTTCCTCGGCGGCGTGGCACAGCTCCACCATTGGCGTGATCGCCAGAAAACCGGCGCCGCCCTTGAGGGTGTGGAAACCACGGAACACGGCGTTGAGCTGGTCGCTGTCGTGCGGTGCCTGCTCCAGCGTCACCAGCTGCTCGCCGAGACGATCCAGGATCTCCTGCGCTTCGAGGATGAAGTCGGCGGCGATGTCGTCGGCAAAAGCACTCATGGCTTACAGCCCCAGGTCCGAGAGCAGATCGTCGGCGTCGACCTGGGAAACGGCATGGCGGTCCAGGCCATTGACGGCGGGACCGGCCAGGCCATGGTTGCGTGCGTCTTCTTCCGGCGGCGGCAGACCGAGCGCACCAAACCCTTCGTGCACGCGGCGGACGATGCCAACCACACGGCGGATGATCTGCCCGGTCAGGTCCTGGTAGCTCTGGGTCAGCGCGACTTCGGTGAGGTTGTGGCGGATGCGTTCGAGGATTTCGCCCTGTTCGGCATTCAGCCCATCCGCACGCAGACGCTCGGTCAGCGCCCGGCATTCTTCAGCCAGGTCGAGCGTGCGATGGGTGGCCTGCTCGGTCATCTGCACGACGTGGTCCAGACGCGCACAGGCATCGTCCAGCTCGCCGGCTTCGCTGGGCACGCTGGGCAGTTCGCCCAGGGCCTGTCCGAGTTCACGGGCGAGCCGGCCCAGGCCGGACATCATCGGCTGCGCGCGCAGGGCGGCGAGTGCGTCGATTTCCCGGCGCCAGCCAGCCTCATCGCCACTTTCCAATGCTGCCAGTGCGTCCTGCAGGCGCTGCACCAGGGCCGATTTGTCGCTCAATGCTTCCCCGAGGCGGTCCATCAGGCGCTCGCTGCCAGGCGTTCGAAGATCTTGCCCAGCTTCTCTTCCAGCGTCTGCGCGGTGAAGGGCTTGATGATGTAGCCGTTCACGCCGCTCTGCGCGGCCTCGATGATCTGCTCGCGCTTGGCCTCGGCGGTAACCATCAGTACCGGCAAGGTCTTGAGCTTGGCGTCATTGCGGATCGCCTTGAGCAGCTCGATGCCGGTCATCACCGGCATGTTCCAGTCGGTGACGACGAAATCGAACGGCTGGCTCTGCAGCAATGACAGCGCGGCATGCCCGTCCTCGGCTTCGGCGGTGTTGGTGAAGCCCAGATCGCCGAGCAGGTTCTTGACGATGCGACGCATCGTCGAGAAGTCGTCAACGATCAGGATGCGCATGTTCTTGTTCAAAAGGCTTTCCTCTTCATGGTTCCTCGAGGCCGGCGTCGGCCGCCTCGAAAATCTTCAGTCGGCCACGCAGACGCAGCATGGCCTGGCCGTGGATCTGACAGACGCGGGATTCGCTGACGCCCAATACCGCGCCGATTTCTTTCAGGTTCAATTCCTGTTCGTAGTACAGCGACAGCACCAGCTGTTCGCGCTCGGGCAATTGGCCGATGGCCTTGCCCAGCTCGGTGCCGAACTGGCTGCGCTCAAGAACCTGCTGCGGGGTGGGCCCACCGGTAGTCGGGGTGTCCAACTCGCCCTGGTCTTCGATGCGTGATTCCAGGCTCAGCACCTGGCCGCGCGAGGCGTCTTCGACCAGCCGCATGTATTCGGGTAGCGGCAGCTCCATTGCCTCGGCCACTTCACTGGCACTGGCCGCGCGGCCGGAACTTTGCTCGAGCCGGCGGATGGTGGCGGCGGCATCGCGGGCGCGGCGGTGCACCGAGCGCGGCACCCAGTCGCCGCGACGGATCTCATCGATCATCGAGCCGCGGATACGGATCGACGCATAGGTCTCGAACGATGCACCCTGTTCGGCGTCATAGCTGCGCGAGGCTTCGATCAGGCCCATCATGCCGGCCTGGATCAGATCGTCGACTTCGACGCTGGCCGGCAGGCGCGCGGCCAGGTGATGGGCGATGCGGCGTACCAGGTCGGCGTGGCGGGCGATGCAGTCATTGGCCGCGCTGCGCTGGACTTCACGGTAGTGAGCGGCTGCATTGTTCATGCCTTCACCTTCTGCTGGATGATGCGTTCCAGGAAGAACTCAACGCCGCCGCGCGGGGCGGTTGGGGCTTGCCAGCGCGCGGTGCGACGGGCGATTTCGTTGATCGCCAGCGAGGCCGGCGCGGAAGGGTAGAGCTTCACCACTGGTTGCTGGCGCTGCACCGACAGACGCAACCAGTCGTCCTGCGGCACGCAGCCCAGGTAGTTCAGCGAGACATCGATCAGGAACTTCTCGCAGACCCGCACCAGCTTTTCATACAGGGCGCGGCCTTCGTTCGGGTCGCGGACCATGTTGGCCACGACCTGGATACGGTCCACGCCGCGTTCGCGCGAGAGCACCTTGATCAGCGCATAGGCGTCGGTGATCGAGGCCGGCTCGTCGCAGACCACGACCACGGTGTCCTGGGCGGCCTGGCAGAAGGTCAGCACGCTGTCGGTGATGCCGGCCGCGGTGTCGATGATCATCACATCGAGGTCGCGTTCCAGTTCGGAGAACACGTTGACCAGGCCCACATGCTCGGCCGGCTGCAATTCGGCCATGTGCCGACGGCCGGAGGCGGCGGGCACGACCAGCACGCCGTTCGGGCCTTCGATGATGACTTCTTCCAGCGTGGCGCGCCCGGCGACCAGGTCGGCCAGGGTGTGCTTGGGCTGCAGGCCCAGCACCACGTCGATGTTGGCCAGGCCCAGGTCGGCGTCGAGCAGCAGGGTGCGTTTGCCCATGCCTGCCAGTGCCACGGCCAGGTTGGCCGAGACATTGGTTTTACCTACGCCACCCTTGCCGCCCGTCACCGCGATGGTGCGTACCGGACCGGCCGGTTCGTGCCGGGTTGCCGACAGCGGAAAGGTGTTGGTCAGCTTGGCGTACTCACGCGACTGCATTGTTCAACTCCGTGTTGCAGGGCATATCGGCCGCGCGGCGCAAATCTTCAAGGCGGAGTACAAGATTTGCGGCAGAGGCCCGATAAAGGTCTTCCGGAACGTCCTGGCCGTCGGTCACCCAGGTGATCGGCAGGCGGTGATCGACCGCCACTGACAGGGCCGAACCGAAGCGGCCGGTCTCGTCCAGCTTGGTCAGCACCACGCCCTGCGGATTGGCGGCGCTGAAGCGGCGCACCACTTCGTCCATGTCCTGGAAGGCGGTATTGGCCGGCAGCACCAGCAGGGTGCGGATCTGGCCGGCGGCGCGCAGCCACTGCAGCTGGGCGGTGAGGGCGCGGTCGCGCTGGCCCAGGCCGGCGGTGTCGATCAGCACCAGCTTGTAGTCGGCCAGCTTCTGCAGCAGCTGGTTGAGGTCGGTACCGCTATTGGCCTCGTGCACGGCGATGCCGAGCTGGCGGCCGAAGCCGTACAGCTGCTCGCGGGCGCCGATGCGTTGGGTGTCGGTGGTGACCAGGGCCACGTCGCGGGCGGCATGGGCTTCGGCGAAACGCGAGGCCAGCTTGGCGATGGTGGTGGTCTTGCCGGCACCGGTGGGGCCGACCAGGGCGATAACGCCGCCGGTTTCCATCGGGTCGACCGGGGCGATCGGCAACTTCTTGGAGATCAGCCCCAGCATCAGTCCGCGGGCGCGGCTGGGGTCGATGTCGGCCGGAATCTGGGTAGCGACATCGCGGGCCAGGCCGGCGTCGAAGCCGTACTCGTCCATCAGGTCCAAGGCATTGGCGCGCACCGCGCTGCCACGCAGGCGCTCGTCGGTGAAGCGGTTCATTTCGCGCTCGATCAGGTGGCGCATGCCGGCCACTTCCTGGCGCAGCTGGCTGAGCTGTTCGTCGTCGCGAGCGATGATCACCGGTGCGCTGGTCACTGCGCTCACCGGGGAGGTGGCGGCGGCCGCAGTTTCGGTGGCTTCAGCAGCGCTGGTGACCGGCGCTTCCGCCGGCTGCGGGCTAGCGACGGCGGCGATGGGTGCTGCCGCAGCGACCGGGGCTGCGATTGCCTCGATTGCGGGCGCGACAGCGACGGGGGCCACGGCGACCGGGGCAGGGTTGAACACCGGTGCGACAGCAATTGCTGGAACGACGGCAGCGATCGGCTGCTGCAACTCCGGCTCCGGCATCGGCGGGTCGATGACGAAACGTGCGCGTTCGATCGGCGCAGGGGGCGCCATGGTGACGGCGGCGATGGCGTCGGCAAAGCTGGCTTGTTGGGTGACTGCCGGAGCGGCCGCCAACGGCGCAATCGCCGCGGCGCTGCCGACGGGACGGAAAGCCGGCACGATCGGCAGTTCGTCGGCGCTGGCCGGCTGTGTGGCGTAGAAGGTCTGCGGAGCCGGGGCGCGTGGCACCACCGGTTCAACTTCGGCGGGCTTGAGCAGGCCAGCAAAGCGGCTGCCCGGTGCCAGTTCGATGCTGTTGTCGATGGAGCGGCCGGTGGCGCCAACCGCCGAGCGCGCCAAAGCGGCGACGGCCGAGGTGGTGGCGGTGACGGGCTCCGGCTCTGGTGCCTTGCGGCGGGTCATCGCGGCCATGATGGCTTCGGCGGCGCTGCGCGGCTTGGCCGGTGCCGGCGGTGCCGGGCGGCTGGCTTCCAGCGCCTGCTTCACTGCGGTTTCGTCGTAGTGCGCGGCCGCCACGATCTCGACACCTTCCTCGATCCGTCGGTTGGACAGGATCACGGCGTCGGGGCCGTGCTCCTTGCGCACGAGGTTCATGGCGGTGCGCATGTCAGCGGCGACGAAACGTTTGATCTTCATGCTTTGGTACCGGGAGTGGGGCTGCGGCGAAGGAGTGGCGTTGGCGATGTCGAACATGACGTGGCGGGCTCCTTCTTGCGGAATGGGTGCGGTGCAGCAGGTGTCTGGTTTCCGTCACCGGCATGGCTGCCGGCGTCGGCTTTCGGGCTGCCTCAGCTGATCGTGCCGACCAGTTTCAGGCGTTTGTCTTCCGGCACTTCGCTGTAGGCCAGGACCGACAGCGAGGGCACGCTGTGGCGGACCAGGCGCGCCAGCGCGGCGCGTACCGGGGCCGGTACCAGCACTACAGCCGGCTCGTTGCGGGCCTCCTGCTTGCCGACGCAATCGGCAAGACTTTGGTGGAGGCGTTCGGCGAGACCAGGTTCCAGTGCGGCGCCATTGCCTTGTGTTGACTCCTGCAAGACGCGTTCCAATTGCGGGTTGAGGGTGAACACCGGCAGCTCCGGCGAGGAGCCGGCGATTTCCTGCACGATGAAGCGGCCGAGCGTGTTGCGTACCGCGGCGGTGAGCGTGGCGGCGTCCTGGGTGGTCGGTGCGGCTTCGACCAGGGCTTCGGCGATCTTGCGCAGCTGGCGGATGGGGATGCGCTCGACCAGCAGGTTCTGCAGCACGCGGGCCACGGTGGACAGTGGCAGCGCCTTGGGCGAAAGGTCTTCGGCCAGCTTCGGGGCGCTCTTGGCCAGTGTGGCCAGCAACTGCTGCACTTCCTCGTGACCCAGCAGCTCCGGGGCGTGCTCGCGGATCAGGTGCGACAGGTGGGTGGCAACCACGGTGGCCGGATCGACCACGGTGTAGCCCAGCGATTCGGCATGTGCGCGTTGGTGGGGCTGGATCCAGGTGGCGTCCAGGCCGAATGCCGGGTCCTTGCCGGCAATGCCCTCCAGCTTGCCCATCGCGCTGCCGGGGTCCAGTGCCAGTTCGCGGTCCGGATGGATGTCGGCGGTGCTGACCGGCACGCCATGGATCAGCAGGCGGTAGTGGGTGGCCGGGAGCTCCAGGTTGTCGCGGATATGGACCGGCGGAATCAGGAAACCCAGGTCCTGGGTGAGTTTGCGGCGCACGCCCTTGATGCGCGTCATCAACTCGCCGCCCTGGGCCTTGTCGACCAGCGGAATCAGCCGGTAGCCGACTTCCAGGCCGAGCGGATCGACCGGGCGCAGTTCGTCCCAGGTCAGTTCGGCGGTGGGGGCCGGCTGCGGCTGGCCCAGTGCGTTCAGGCCGCCTTCGCTGGCGGCGGTTTCGTTGGCGGTGGTCTTGGCGGCAGCGCTGGTCTCACGCCGCCACAGTTTCCAGGCGATGAAGCCAAGGATCGCGGCCAGGCTGAGGAAAGCCAGGTTGGGCATGCCCGGTACCAGGCCGACCAGACCAATGATGCCGGCAGTGATGGCCAGTGCGCGGTACTGGCCGAACACCTGGCCCATCATCGCTTCGCTCATGTCCTGCGAGCGCGAGGCGCGGGTGACCAGCATGGCCACCGCGCTGGAAACCAGCAGTGCCGGCAGCTGCGCCACCAGGCCGTCACCGATCGACAGCAGCGTATAGGTGGCCGCGGCGTCGCCGAAGGCCATGTCGTGCTGCAGCACGCCCACGGCCAGGCCGCCAAGCATGTTGATGAAAAGGATCAGGATGCCGGCGATGGCATCGCCGCGGATGAACTTGCTGGCACCGTCCATCGCGCCATAGAAGTCGGCTTCCTCGCGGACTTCCTCGCGGCGGACCTTGGCTTCCTCGCGCGTCAGCAAACCGGCGTTGAGGTCGGCGTCGATCGCCATCTGCTTGCCGGGCATGGCATCCAGGATGAAGCGTGCGGTGACTTCCGACACGCGTCCGGCGCCCTTGGTGATGACCACGAAGTTGATGATGGTCAGGATCGCGAACACCACGATGCCGACCGCATAGTTGCCGCCGATCACGAACTCACCGAAGGCGGCGATCACCTTGCCGGCGGCGTCATGGCCGTCCTGGCCATTGAGCAGGATGACGCGGGTGGAAGCCACGTTCAGCGCCAGCCGCAGCATGGTGGTGACCAGCAGCACGATCGGGAAGATGGTGAAGTCCAGCGGCCGCTTCACATACACCACGGCCAGCAGCACCAGCATGGAGATGGCGATGTTGAGGGTGAACAGGGCGTCCAGCACCGGCGCGGCCAGCGGCACCACCACCATGGCCAGCAAGGCCAGCACGATCAGCGGCGCGCCCAGCCCATGGCGCAGCATGTCCAGCACGCGGCGCGCGGACAGGCCCGAGGTCTGGCTGCTCATCGGGTTTCTCCCTTGCCGAATTCATCAATATCGATCGGTGCCATCTGGGGCATCGGACCGCCGCGCCATTGGCGCAGCTGGTAGACGTAGGACAGGACCAGGGCGACAGCCGAATACAGTCTCACGGGGATTTCCTTGCCGAGTTGGCTTTCCCGATACAAGGCCCGTGCCAAAGGCGGCGCCGAAACGATGGCGACCTTGTTGCCGTCGGCGACCTGGCGGATGCGCAGGGCCAGTTCGTCCACCCCGCGGGCGACCACGGTGGGGGCGTTCATGCGCCCGCTCTCGTACTTGAGGGCAACGGCATAATGGGTGGGGTTGACCAGCACCACGTCGGCCGTGGGCACGGCTTCCATCATCCGGCGTTGTGACAGCTGCATCTGCATCTGCCGGATACGGCCCTTGACCTCGGGGCTGCCCTCGCTTTCCTTCATCTCGCGGCGCAGCTCTTCGCGCGTCATCTTCAGCTTTCGCAGCCAGTTCCACTTCTGGTACGGCGCATCGATGGCGGCGAGCAGGGCCATGGCACCTGCGGTGGCCAGCAGCAGCTTGAGGGTAAAGCCCAGGCCGCGCCCGATGGCGCTCTCCAGTGGCAGGTGCAGCAGCCCGCGCAGGCCGTCGGCGCCGTGCCAGATGCACAGGCCGGCGGCGGTGCCGACAAAGGCCACGCGCAGCATCGATTTGACCAGTTCGGCCAATGCCTCGGCGCCAACCAGGCGTTTCATTCCGGTGAGCGGATTCATGCGCTTCAGGTCGGGCATCAGTGCCTTGTTGGAAAAACGCAGTCCCCCCATAAGTACCGGGGCCACCATGCCGGCAGCCAGACACACCAGCAACAGCGGGCTGAAAGCCAGCATCAGCTTGAGCAGCATCCAGCCGGCGTGGCCGAACAAGGCGTTGGGGGTGTCCAGCAAGCCGGGTTCCGGCGAGAGGGCGGCCTTCATCCATTGCCGCGCCGAGCCGCCCATGGAGCCGCCCATGGCGTACAGCGCCAGCACCGCGGCAACGAATACCGCAGCGGTGGCCAGTTCCCGCGAACGCGGAATATTGCCCTGGTCGCGGGCTTCTTTCAGGCGTTTTTCGGTGGGGAGTTCGGTTTTTTCCCCGGCCTGTTCGTTCTCGGACATTGCTCGGCATGGAAGAAGGGTTCTTCCATGGCCGTGCAAAAATCATTCCAAACCCAGGATGTAGTGCCGAGCCATGCTCGGCAGAGGCCTTGCAAGCTACCCAAGAGTAGTGGGGGGGGGGGGGGGGGGGGGGGGCGGTCGCGCCGAGCCCAGCACAGGCACCGCGAGGGCGGCGGCCCCCGGGGCGGGGGCGCGCGGGGGGCCGGCCGCCGCG
>NZ_JBRREA010000072.1:0-18795 GCF_056759975.1 Stenotrophomonas sp. STEN031 | reverse complement strand
AAAATGTAGTGCGTAGCCATGCTTGGCTGAGGCTCTCCCGGTAACACCCATGTAGGAGCGGCGTAAGCCGCGAAGCTGATATCGCCACCGGAGCCCGCGACATTGCGATCCGAAAGTGCGCTTGCTTGGTGGCTTACGCCGTTCCTACAGGTTTGGCATCCCGGTAAGGCCTCTGCCGAGCATGGCTCGGCACTACAGGTCGGGAATGTCGGTAAGGCTTCTGCCGAGCATGGCTCGGTACTACCGGTATCCGGCATGGCGTACTCTCTGGATCTGCATCCATGGATCAGCCCCCATGCCTGTGCTTTTCGCTCTGCCGCTGGCGATACTGGTTTTCGTCGCGATCCTGCTGCTGTTGATGCCGCTGTCGCTGTGGCAGCGCGTGCGCAGTGGCGGTGCGCGGCGGCAGGCGCGGCCCTGGCTGATCACCTTCAACTTCTGGGCAACGCTGGTATCCACCGGCATGTTCGCGGTGTTTGCCGGGGTCGCCGGCTTCTGGTGGTCCGGCGCCTGGAGTTACGCCGCGCTGGGTTGGCTGGCAGGCCTCTTGGTGGGCGTGCTCGGCCACTACCTGACCCGCTTCGAGCCTGGCCCGGAGGCGTTGCACTACAAGCCCAACACCTGGCTGGTGTTGGCATTGACCGCGATGATCGTGGTGCGTGTGGTCGCCGGCATGGTGCAGGGCTGGCAGGCATCGGTGAACGGCGTGCCATGGCCGGACACGGGCTGGCTCAGCCATGCCGGTCTGCTGGCGATGGCGGCCCTGTTGCTCGGTTATGCCGGCATGTATGCCTGGTTGCTGCGGCGCAGGGTACGTCATCACCAGCGCTATCGTCAGTTTGACCGCAGTCCTCGCTGAGCCCGTACCCGATGGCGAGTGGGGGCTGTCCCGGCTAGTCTGAGCGAAGCAGATTCGGAGATCGTGGATGGGAGTGCTGCAGTTCTTCGGGCGCCGTTTGGCGCACTTCCTGGCGCAGCCGCGTCGCAACCAGATGCGGCCGTCGACCAGCGACCCGGCGATGTTGTTGCGCACCTTGCGCCGTGGCGATGTGCTGCTGGTGGAGGGCAATAGCCGTTTCTCCACGGCCATCAAGTACCTGAGCCAGTCCACCTGGTCGCATGCGGCGCTGTATATCGGTGAGGAGCCCTTGCTCGAAGGTGGCAAACCGCAACCGATGTTGATCGACGTGGATGTGGAGCAGGGCGTGCGCCGCATTCCGTTGAGCGAGTTCGCCAATCAGCACACCCGTATCTGCCGTCCGCAGGGCCTTTCACCGGCGGTGGTGGATCAACTGGTCGGCTTCATGCGTGCACGCCTGGGTTATAGCTACGACCTGAAGAATGTCTTCGACCTGGCGCGATTCCTGATCCGGCAGCCGCCAGTACCGGGACATATGCGCCGTCGGCTGATCGCGTTGGGCAGTGGTGAGCCAACCAAGGCCATCTGTTCGACCTTGTTGGCGCAGGCCTTCGAGTCGATCCGCTACCCGATCCTGCCGGAGATCGAGACGGTGCTTGCGCAGGTGGGCGGTGCCGAGCAGTCGCAGGAGATCCTGCACATCCGCAACTACAGCCTGTACACGCCGCGCGATTTCGATGTGTCGCCATTCTTCGACGTGGTCAAGCCGCGGCTGCAGCACAACTTCGATTACCTGGCGCTGCAGTGGGGTGATGACGGCAGCCCTTAGTTTGCGTGGAAAGCTGCCCCCTCTCCCCAACCCCTCCTCTCCCGCGGGGGGAGAGGGGCGAAAGCAACAGCAACAACAGCAACGCAACTGCAGCGCAACAGCAACAGCTGCTTTTGTTGCAGTCACTGGGAATGCTTGCACTCGCTGTGCTCCAAGCCCCTCTCCCCTCGCGGGAGAGGGGTTGGGGAGAGGGGGGCACCCAAAAAAAAACACGGGCCGCGAACGGCCCGTGTTTCATTTGCAAGCGCTGCATTGCATCTACAACGGTATTGCCAGGAACATAGTCGCTTAGAAGCGTGCACCCAGGCCGAAGCCAACGGTCCACGGATCCAGCTTCAGCTCGCCAGCGTTCTGGCCGGCGACGCGCAGGTCAGGACGGGCGTGCATGTAGCGCGCATCGGCGCGGGCAAACCAGGTCGAGTTGATGTTCATGTCAACGCCGACGGTGCCGATCGCGCCCTTGGCGGTATCCACACCAACGTGGTTGCCGGTGCTGCCCAGGCCATCGATCTTCTCGTTGCTGAAGTTCGACTCGTAGTAACCCAGGCCGACGAACGGACGGAATACGTTGTCCGCCTGGCCGAAGTGGTACTGCGCGCTCAGTGCAAGCGGCTGCTGCTCGACGCTGCCGACCTTGGCGCCACCATCGGTGCGCACGCGGTGATCGAACTTGTCAGCGGCACCCCACAGTTCAACGGCGAAGTTGTCGTTGAAGTAGTAGCTGGCGCTGATCGTCGGTGCCGGACCGCCATCGACCTTGCCAATGCCGTCGATCGGGTCGTTCTTCGGCTGCAGCAGGCTGATGCCGCCAACCACGGCAAAATGCTTGCCCGATGCGGTATCGCCATTGCCATCCTGCGCGAACGCGGTGGAGGAAAGCGCAAGTGCGCTGAGCGTGGCAAGGCTGAGAATTTTGATGGAACGCATAACTGACTCCTCGTATTGCGATCGGGACTACGCTGTTATCTAGGCCCTCGTGATGGGGCGAGGCAACCCTAACGATGGCAAGATGAATCGCTCTAAACGCAAGGAGATTTCAGTGCCAATGCGTTCAGCGAAAAACAGAGGGATCCCATGGACACGAAGCATCGACAGAAATTTCCGTTCACGATGTTGTGGTGCGCGTGATGAGTGACGCACTGTTGCGGGGCCTGCCCGCGCAGCTATCGACCTCATGCCGCGTGCTGGTACTGGGCTCGATGCCGGGCGCGATATCGCTGCATGAATCGCGCTACTACGCGCATCCACGCAATCGCTTCTGGCCGCTGATGGCTGCGCTGTGTGGCTTCGAGGCGCAGCTGCCCTATGCGCAGCGCCTACAGTGTCTGCAACAATCGGGTATCGGCCTGTGGGACGTGATCGGGCAATGCCAACGTGTCGGCAGCCTGGATACGGCGATCGTGCGTGGCAGCGAAGTGCCCAACCCCATCCCGGCGTTGCTCGCCGGCCTGCCGCAGTTGCAGGCCATCGCCTGTAATGGTGCCGCGGCACACACTGCGTTCCAGCGATGGATCGCACCCGCTTTGCCGCCTTTGGCGGCTGCGCTGCCGGTGCTGGCCCTGGCGTCGACCAGCCCGGCCAATGCGGCATGGTCGTTGCCGCGCCTGACCGGGCAATGGCAAGTGCTGCAAGCGTGGTTGAATGCGCCCAATGGGGTGGTAACGCCTGCAACAAGGGGCTTGACCGGCTAGGACAGGCAGGACAGCCGGCAAGTCAGAACACGCGTCCAGGAGCAGACATTGCGGCCTTGTTGGCTCGGATGGCATGCCCTTGTCCGGGGACATACGCAGGCGAATTCAGTTGTAGCGGTTGGCGCTGCGGCCCGCTAACGCCACAATAGAGGATTCCCTCACTGTTGCTGGAGTAGTTTCATGGCCGAAATCAAGGAAGCACTTGTCCCCGATATCGGTGACTACAGCGACATTCCGGTGATCGAAGTGCTGGTCGCCGTAGGCGATACGGTCAAGAAGGACCAGGGGCTGGTCACGCTGGAATCGGACAAGGCCACGATGGAAGTGCCGTCGGCCTACGCCGGTGTGGTCAAGGAGCTGAAGGTCAAGGTTGGCGACGGCCTGTCCGAGGGCAAGGTCGTGGCCCTGATCGAGGTGAGCGAAGAGGCCGCCAAGCCGGCTGCCGCTGCTGCCCCGGCCGCCCCGGCCAAGATTGAAGCCACCGCCGAGACCGGCGCCAAGGTTGAGCCGGTGGCGGTTGCCCCGGTCGCCGACAAGCTGGCCCAGCGCGAGATCGCCCAGGAAGACTCGGTTACCACCAGCAAGCCGGCTACCCCGCCGGTGCAGTTCAATGCCGAAGGCGTGCTGCCGGCCAACGTGCCCTATGCCAGCCCGGCGGTGCGCGTGTTCGCCCGTGAGCTGGGCGTGGACCTGCAGCAGGTCAAGGGCACCGAGAAGGGCGGCCGCATCACCAAGACCGACGTGCAGAAGTTCGTCAAGGGCGCGCTGTCCGGCGGTGTTGCTGCCAGTGGCGGTGCCCCGGCGGCTGCCGGCGGTGGCCTGAACCTGCTGCCGTGGCCGAAGGTGGACTTCAGCAAGTTCGGCGAGACCGAAGTGGTGCAGCTGTCGCGCATCAAGAAGATCTCCGGCGCCAACCTGGCCCGCAACTGGGCGATGATTCCGCACGTCACCCAGTTCGACCAGGCCGACATCACCGATCTGGAAGCGCTGCGCGTGGCGCTGAACAAGGAAAACGAGAAGGCCGGCATCAAGCTGACCATGCTCGCCTTCCTGATCAAGGCCAGCGCCGCCGCGCTCAAGAAGTTCCCCGAGTTCAACGCTTCGCTGGATGCCAGCGGCGAGAACCTGACCCTGAAGAAGTACTTCAACATCGGTTTTGCCGCCGATACCCCGAACGGCCTGGTCGTGCCGGTGATCCGCGACGCCGACAAGAAGGGCGTGGTGCAGATTGCCCAGGAAACCGGCGAACTGGCCAAGAAGGCCCGCGACGGCAAGCTTGGCCCGGCCGACATGAGCGGCGGCTGCTTCTCGATCAGCTCGCTGGGTGGCATTGGCGGCACCGCCTTCACCCCGATCGTGAATGCGCCGGAAGTGGCCATCCTGGGTGTCTCCAAGTCCTCGATCCAGCCGGTCTGGAATGGCAAGGAATTCGCCCCGAAGCTGATGCTGCCGCTGTCGCTGAGCTATGACCACCGCGTCATCGACGGCGCCCTGGCCGCGCGTTTCACCACCTACCTGTCGCAGGTGCTGGCCGACATGCGGCGCGTGCTGCTGTGATGCCAGTGGCGCCGCGACGCGCCTTGTTGGCGCTGGTGTTGGCCGCCCTGACGGGCCCGGCACTGGCCGCCCGCCAGTGCCAGCCGGTGGTCGGCCAGGGTTGGCCGCCGGCGGTGGGCAACTACGGCCAGGCGGCGAGCAGCCTGCTCGGCGGCCAGGCCGAAGACGGCCTGTCGCTGCTGGTGCTGCCGGCCCGGGGCGTCGAGTCACAGGTGCTGCTGCGCCGCGACGCCGGCAACGGCCAGTGGATGGTGCTGGCCGGCATGGCCGACAAGCGCATCTACAACTGGAGCACGACGGCCGGTCGCGGTGGCGTCAACCTGCAACTCGACCAGGAGCCCGAGTTCGCCCAGGCACCGTTGCCCGATGCACTGGCACAGCGTCTGCTCGAGGTCTGGGGCAAGGCATTGGCTTCGCCGGAAGTGGCGGCGCGTGCGCCGGTCACCGAGGGCGAGGTGCTGTCCTTCACCGTCAACGGCGAGCGTTACAGCGGTCAGCGGCCGGGTTGCGGCCAGCTTGAAGCGCTGCAGGAACAGGCGGCGCTGTTGATCGAGCTGGCCCATAGCAAAGACAAAAAATACGAGAAGCGCTACGCCAACATCGAACGCGCGCTCGACAAGATGCATGACCGGTTCGTCGGCGATGCCGGCTGAGCCCACAGGAGAAAACAATGGCGACGATTGAAATCAAGGTTCCGGACATTGGCGACTACAACGACGTGCCGGTGATCGAGATTCTGGTGGCCGTGGGCGACACGGTGAAGAAGGACCAGGGTCTGGTCACACTGGAGTCGGACAAGGCCACGCTGGAAGTGCCGTCCTCGGCTGCGGGTGTGGTCAAGGAAATCAAGGTCAAGCTCGACGACAAGCTGTCCGAGGGCGATGTGGTGGTGATCCTGGAAGCTGAAGGCGAGGGCGCTGCCCCGGTCGCAGCCCCGGCACCTGCCGCCGCACCTGCGCCGGCTGCACAGCCTGCCGCGGCCGCCGCTCCGGCAGCCGTCAGCGCACCGGTTGCCGCTGCTGCGCCAGCCGCATCCGGCCCGATCGAGGTCAAGGTGCCGGACATCGGCGATTACCAGAACGTGCCGGTGATCGAGATCCTGGTCGCCGTCGGCGACACGGTGAAGAAGGACCAGGGCCTGGTCACGCTGGAATCGGACAAGGCCACGCTGGAAGTGCCGTCCTCGGCCGATGGCGTGGTCAAGGAAATCAAGGTCAAGCTGGACGACAAGCTGTCGGTCGGCGACGTGGTGGTGGTGCTGGAAGGCGCCGCCGCTGCCGCCCCGGCAGCGGCCAAGGCCGCCCCGGGCAGCAAGCCACCGGTGACCCCGTCGCACCGCGCGCCGGACCCGGCTGTCGCCGCCAAGGCGCTGCCGTCCAGTGGCCGCACCGCCGACATCGAGTGCCGCATCGTGGTGCTGGGCGCCGGCCCGGGCGGTTATACCGCCGCCTTCCGTGCCGCCGACCTGGGCATGGATACCGTGCTGATCGAGCGTTACGCCAGCCTCGGCGGCGTCTGCCTCAACGTCGGCTGCATCCCGTCCAAGGCCCTGCTGCACGCCGCTGAAATCATCGACCACGCCGCCCATGCCGACGAACTTGGCATTGAGTACGGCGCACCGAAGATCAGCTTGGACAAGCTGCGCGGCTACAAGGAAAAGGTCGTCGGTCAGCTGACCAAGGGCCTGGCCGGCATGGCCAAGCAGCGCAAGATCCGCACTGTGCATGGCCTGGCCAAGTTCATCTCGGCCAATGAGCTGGAAATCGTCGGCGACGACGGCAAGACCCAGTTGCTGCGCTTCGAGCAGTGCATCATCGCCGCCGGTTCGCAGGCGGTGAAGCTGCCGAACTTCCCGTGGGAAGACAAGCGCGTGATGGACTCCACCGATGCACTGGAACTGGCCGAAGTGCCGGGTTCGCTGCTCGTCGTCGGCGGCGGCATCATCGGCCTGGAAATGGCCACCGTGTACAGCGCCCTGGGCGCCAAGGTGACCGTGGTCGAGTTCATGGACCAGCTGATGCCGGGCGCCGACAAGGACCTGGTCAAGCCGCTGGCCGACCGCCTGAAGAAGCAGGGCATCGAGGTGCACCTGAAGACCAAGGCTGCGGGCGTTAGCGCCGACAAGAAGGGCATCACGGTGACCTTCGAGGCCGCTACCGAAGGCGAAAAGCCGGCGATGGAAAGCGGCACCTTCGATCGCGTGCTGGTTGCCGTGGGCCGCTCGGCCAATGGCAAGAAGATCGATGCCGACAAGGCCGGCGTCGAAGTCACCGACCGCGGCTTCATTCCGGTCGACCGGCAGATGCGCACCAACGTGCCGCATATCTTCGCCATCGGTGACATCGTCGGTAACCCGATGCTGGCGCACAAGGCCACGCACGAGGGCAAGCTGGCGGCTGAAGTCGCCTTCGGCGAGAAGAAGGAGTGGGTGGCACGGGTGATCCCGTCGGTGGCCTACACCAATCCGGAAATCGCCTGGGTTGGCGTCACCGAGACCGAGGCCAAGGCCAAGGGCCTGAAGGTGGGCGTGGCCAAGTTCCCGTGGGCGGCCAGCGGTCGCGCCATTGGCATCGCTCGCACCGAAGGCTTCACCAAGCTGATCTTCGACGAGGAAACCCATCGCGTGATCGGCGGTGCCATCGTCGGCGTGCACGCCGGTGAGCTGCTGGCCGAGATCGGCCTGGCCATCGAGATGGGCGCCGAGGCTGAGGACATCGGCCACACCATCCACGCCCACCCGACCCTGAGCGAGTCGGTGGCGATGGCCTCGGAGATCTACGACGGGACCATCACCGACCTGTATATCCCGAAGAAGAAGTAAGCCACACGACGCCCCCTCACCGGGGCGTCGCTGTTTCTGGCAGTCCAAAGGAGCAAGGGAATGTTGCGGATCACGGTGTTGGTTGGGCTGCTGTTCGCCGGCCCGGCGATTGCAGGGGAGCAGGACCCTGCGCTGGCCGCCGCCTTGCTGAAATGCCCTGGCGCGGCACCTTTCGTCGAGGCTGATGGCTTGCGCGCGCAAGCGCGCGGGAATGCGCAGACCGAAGCAGGATATTCGGAGCCGGCACTTCGCCAGCAGCTGCTGGACATGGCACAGGTTGACCAGGAAGCTCGCCAGGGTGAGTGGACGCGGGCCATGGTCGAGAACCTGCAGGCAGTGGATGCCGCAAATCTGCCGCGTATCAAGCAGATCGTGGCCACGCATGGTGGTCTGCCCAGTGCAGCGCAGGTCGGGAGCGATGCGGTTTCCGCCGCCTGGTTGCTGGTGCAGCATGCCGATGCTGACGTCGCGTTCCAGCGCCAGGTAGTGGGCAGCATTGAGCCCATGGTGCAGCGTGGTGAGATATCGGCGCACGATTTCGCGTTGCTGACCGACCGCGTACTGGTCAACAGCGGCGAGCTGCAGCGCTATGGCAGCCAGCTCCTGGCAGTCGATGGCCGTTGGCAGGCCAAGCCGATGGAGGCGCCGGAGCAGGTTGATCAGCGCCGCGCCGGCATCGGCCAGATGCCGTTGGCCGATTACATCTGCGTGGCGACGCAGATGTTTCCGGTGCCGCCTGCCGCGGCACCACCTCAGAACTGATCCCGGGCACGCCGGGCTGCCCCTGTCGCGGTGTCGGTAATTCCAAGCAACGCCCTGCCTGTCGAGGCGTTGTTGTTTCCGGACCCCGGCCAGTTGCTCGCCCCGCAGGCTTGGCGCAAGCTGGCGCCGCTGGACCCTGACGTCACCCATTGCCCCGGGGAACGATGATGCGAACCAGAGTGCGCGTGCCAGCTCTTGCGCTGGTCGTTGTCGGTGTTTGTGTATCCATGGTGGCGCACGCTGGAACCAGCGTGGTCAGTGCCGCACGCCTGTTGGACGTGCGCAGCGGCCGCTATGTGCAGCAACCGCAGATCGAGATCGTCGATGGCAGGATCAGCCGCATCGGCCGCGCCGGCGATCCGCTGCCCGCCGGTGCCGAGCACATCGACCTGGGCGCGCGCACCCTGCTGCCGGGCCTGATCGACATGCATGTGCACCTGACCATCGATCCCACCCTGGGCGGCTACCAGGGGCTGGAATACACCGACAACTTCTGGACCGTGGTGGGCGTGGTCAATGCGCGGCGCACGCTGCGCGCGGGCTTCACCACGGTGCGCAATCTCGGTTCGGCCGGCTTCGATGATGTGGCCTTGAAGCAGGCCATCGAGGCCGGTTACATCGATGGGCCGCGTATCGTGCCGGCCACCTTTGCGATTGGCGCTACCGGTGGGCATTGCGACGGTGGTGGCCTGCCGCCATCGGTGACCGTGCCCAATCCCGGTGCGGCCGACGGCCCGGACGCGATCCGCGCCACGGTGCGCAAGCTGCGCAAATTCGGGGCCGAGGTGATCAAGTTCTGCGGCACTGGCGGGGTGATGTCCAAGGGGACGACGCTGGGCGAGCAGCAATACAGCCAGGAGGAGATGCAGGCGCTGGTGGAGGAGGCGCACCGGCTGGGCATGAAGGTGGCGGTGCATGCGCATGGCAGCAGCGGCATCAACGCGGCCATCCGCGCCGGTACTGACACCATCGAGCATGCCAGCCTGGCCGATGCGGAGTCATTCAAGTTGGCGCGCGCGCAGGGCACCTGGTTTTCGATGGATATCTACGGCAGTGATTACATCCTTGCCGAGGGTGAGAACAATGGCTTGTTCGCCGAGTCGCTGCAGAAGGAGCGGCAGGTGGGACGCAAGCAGCGCGAAACCTTCCGCGACGCGCATGCAGCCGGCGTGCGGATGGTGTTTGGTTCCGACGCGGGGGTGTACCCGCACGGCGACAACGCACGTCAGTTCGGCAAGATGGTGGAATGGGGCATGACGCCGTTGCAGGCGATCCGTGCGGCGACGCTTGATGCGGCCGAAGCACTGGGGCGGCAGACGGACGTCGGGGCGTTGGAAGTGGGGCGCTTCGGCGACATGCTCGCGGTCGACGGCGATCCGTTGCAGGACGTTGCGGTGCTGACGCGACCGGCGGCGGTGGTGAAAGGCGGGCGCTTGTTGCAGCCCTAGGGCGTGTAGCCCCTCTCCCGCATGCGGGAGAGGGGTTGGGGTGAGGGTGCTTGTGGGCGCAGCGGTGCTGCGCTTGGGGATTGCCGGTAAAGCCTCTGCCGAGCATGGCTCGGCACTACATGCCGCGCTCCCGTTCTTTGGAAGAGGGGCTTGGCGCAGCGGTGCTGCGTTTGCGGCCTTGCCGGTAGAGCCTCTGCCGAGCATGGCTCGGCACTGCATGCGCCTCTCGCGCTTGCGGGAGGGCCGCTTCTAGAACGACAGGCTCACGCCCGCCACCGGGCCCTTGAACTCCTGCTTCAGGCCGATGACGCCATCGCTGCCCTTCTGGTCCACGTCCAGCTTGAACCAGTCGTAGCCGGCGAAAATGCCGAAGTTCTTGTTGACGTTGTACTGCACGATCGCATTGGCGCGGCTGAGGTCGCCCTTGTAATCATCGAAGTTGCCCCAGCTTGTATTGAGGTATTGGCCCTGCAGGTTGATCAGCCAATGCTCCGAAGGCGTGAAGCTCAAGCGCGCGCCAACCACCGGTGCGATGCCGTCGGCCTTCTCGTTGAGGAAGCGACCCTGGTAGACATCGCCTACATCGGCGTAGGCGTCGGCACTGATCTTGGCGTACTCGGCACCGAGCTGCAGGCCCAGGTCGAAACGATCACCATCAACCACCGAGTAGTCGTAGACCAGCGTTGCCACCTGGTACTTCAGTTCGCCCTTGACGAAGCTGCCTGCAGGTACCGTGGTGTCGCCCCAACTGACGCCTTCGTCCAGCGTCTCGCGGCGGTCCTTGTCGTACTTGAAGTAGTCGAAGATCAGCCGCTGGCGATCACTGATGCGGAACAGGCCATCCACGCGCGGCTCCCACTCCTTGCCGCCCAGGCTGAAGTCCTCGGACAGGTTGATGTCCTGGCCTGCAACCGTGGTGCTGCCGCGGATGGTGTTGTCGGTGTCGATGTTCATTGCGCCAAGCCGCAGCGTGAAACGCGGATCGCCTTCGGCGGCTTGCGCAGGCAGTGCATGGATCAGAGCGAGTGTGAGTGCGCACGGAGCAAGTGCGAGAATGTAGCGGGAGTTGCGCATGCCATTACCTGATGTTGCGTTGGAGCGCTTGACCTTCGCCGATCCGGTGTAGAGAGGGGTGAGCGCAGCGTGCAGGCAATGTGTACGCGAAGATCAATTGCGGTGAGGTGGTGCCGCCGAGGGCGTGCGACACCACCTCACCCGAGCCCGCGCACCCGCCCGACGAGGTAGCGGATGGTGGACTGCGAAGGTCTGACCGGCAGGTTCCCTGGAAGTTCCCGTGTTGCAGCGCAATATCCATTGTCCCGCATGGCCCCCGGGTGGCCGCGCGGAAGGGGAAAAAACGTGATATTGCGGCCACTTGCATAGTCAAATGGGGATAAATGCCGGTTGTCTCGCAAATTGTCCCGCTGTTATACTTTCGCGGCTCGACGAGACGCCTTTGCGCGATTCGGCTCTTCCCTTTACCTGAAGCAGGACACTTTGACGTGCTGAACTCCGTTGACGCGGGTCGGCGACTGATGTTGCGCGCCGCGGTCTACCCGCTGGCCGCAGTGGTGGTCCTGGCTCTGGCCTTCCTCTTCGTGGGGCCAAAGCATGCGCTGGGTGCCCTTGTTTCGGGCCTGGCGGTGGTGGCAGGGACGGCGCTGGCCGCGTGGGTGGGGCTCGGTGGCGGCGTTCAGGCCGCTGGTTCAGCAATGGTCCGCCTGTTCCTGGGGTTCATGCTGAAGATTGTGCTGATTGTTGCCGTGCTGGGAATGGCTTTTTTCTGGTGGCGACTTCCTCCTTTGGCTCTGCTGGCGGCAATTCCAGTGGCGCTGATGTTCCAGGTTCTGGCTCTGGCCAGACGTTGATTCACTCATAAAGGTTCCGGACACATGGCGGGCGAGGCTCTAACTCCTACCACGTACATCCAGCATCACCTGCAGAATCTGACCGCCAAGGTCGGGGACGGCGGTAGCTTCTGGACGATCCACGTCGATACCATCGTCACCGCGGTCCTGATGGGCCTGCTGATGGTGTTCGCCTTCTGGATGGCAACCCGCAAGGCCACGGCAGGTGTGCCGGGCAAGTGGCAGGCCTTCGTCGAGATCTGCCTGGAGTTCGTTGACCGCCAGGCCAAGGACACCTACCACGGCAAGAGCAAGCTGATCACGCCCATCGCGATCACCATCTTCTTCTGGATCCTGTTGATGAACCTCATCAAGATGATCCCGGCCGATTTCATCGCCAAGCCGCTTGAGCTGGCAGGCATCCACTACTGGAAGCCGGTGCCGACCGCCGACGTCAATGCCACCCTGGGCATGTCGATCAGCGTGTTCATCCTGATGATCTTCTTCGCGCTGAAGTCCAAGGGCATCGGCGGCTTCGTCAAGGAATTCCTGACGGCCCCGTTCGGCAAGTGGATGATGCCGTTCAACCTGATCCTCAACATCGTCGAGTGGCTGAGCAAGCCGATCTCCCTGGCGATGCGACTGTTCGGCAACATGTTCGGCGGCGAGATCGTCTTCCTGCTGATCTGGGTGCTGGGCGGCGCCGGTGTATTCGGTGCCGTTGCCGGTGGCGTGTTCGGCCTTGGCTGGATGCTGTTCCACCTGCTGGTGATCCCGCTGCAGGCCTTCATCTTCATGATGTTGACCATCGTGTACTTGAGCCTGTCGGAAGACAGTCACTAAAGTTACAAGCTTCACCCAGTTTCAACCTTCATCCGTTTCATCACCCTTAGCTACTTAAAGTTCCTGGAGATAACCATGTACTTCGCCGTCCTGACCAACCTCGCCCAAGTTCAGAGCTCCACCGCCCTTGCCGTCGGCATCATGATCGGCCTGGCCGCGCTGGGCGCCGGCCTCGGTCTGGCCATCATGGCTGGTAAGTTCCTGGAATCGGCCGCTCGCCAGCCGGAACTGATCCCGGTCCTGCAGGTCCGCATGTTCATCACCGCCGGCCTGATCGACGCCGCATTCATCATCTCGGTCGCCGTTGGCCTGCTGCTGGCCTTCGCCAACCCGCTGGCTGCTGCCCTGCTGGCCGAAGCCGCCAAGCTGGCCGGCTGATCCAGCTGCAGTGAGACGGTCGGGTGCCTGCTGGCACCCGACTTCGGATGAAGGTTCGGTTGTGCCGCCACGGCGGCACGACCACCCCCGACACCAGCGATCGAGCTAATTCATGAATATCAATCTCACCCTCTTTGCACAGGCCCTGGCCTTTGCTTTGCTGATCTGGATCATCGCGACCAAGATCTGGCCGCCGTTGTTGAAGGCCATTGAAGAGCGCCAGCAGAAGATCGCTGAGGGCTTGGCCGCTGCCGACCGCAGCCAGAAAGACCTGGCCCAGGCGGAAGTGAAGGTCAACGAGGCGCTGAAGGAAGCCCGTGGCAAGGCCAACGAGATCATCGACCAGGCGCATGCCCGTGCGAACCAGATCGTTGAAGCCGCCAAGAACGAAGCCATCGCCGAAGCCAACCGCCAGAAAGAACTGGCCCAGGCTGAAATCGACGCTGCCGCCAACCGTGCCCGCGAAGATCTGCGCAAGCAGGTGTCCGCCCTGGCCGTGACCGGCGCCGAAAAGCTGCTCAAGCGCGAAATCGATGCCAACGCCCACAAGGCGCTGCTCGACGAGCTGGCTGCGGAGATCTGATCGATGAGCCAGGCCCTCACGCTTGCCCGCCCGTACGCCCGCGCCGCTTTTGCGATTGCGCGTGAGGAAGGCAAGTTCGCGCCGTGGTCGGACGCGCTTGCGTTCTCCGCCCGCGTTGCAGCCGATCCGCGCGTGTCGGCCTTGCTGTCGAATCCGCAGCTGAGCCGCGGCGATGCCGTCGCCCTGCTGACCCCGGACGCGACCAGCGAGACCTACGGTCGCTTCCTGGCCCTGCTGGCCGAAGGCCGCCGCCTGCAGCAACTGCCGGAAATCTCCGGTCTGTTCGAGCAGCTGCGCGCTGAAGCCGAACACGTGGTCAAGGCCACCGTCACCTCGGCCGCCGAACTGTCGGGCGAGGAACTGGACAAGATCAAGGCTGCGCTGCGCAAGCGTTTCGGCCGCGACGTCGAGGTATCGACCGCGGTGGACGCTTCGCTGATCGGCGGCGCCGTGATCGATGCCGGCGACGTGGTCATCGATGGCTCGCTCAAGGGCAAGCTGTCGCGCCTGCAGACCGCGCTCGCACACTGAATTCACATTACCGTCCGGCCACAAGCCGGCACTAGGACTTGACGATGGCTACCACGCTCAACCCCTCTGAAATCAGCGAACTGATCAAGACCCGCATCGAGAAGGTCGCCCTGTCCGCGGAATCGCGCAACGAAGGCACCGTCACCAGCGTGTCCGACGGCATCGTGCGCATCTTCGGTCTGGCCGACGTGATGCAGGGCGAAATGATCGAACTGCCGAACAACACCTTTGCCCTGGCACTGAACCTGGAGCGCGACTCGGTCGGCGCCGTGGTCCTGGGCGACTACCAGAACCTGCGCGAAGGCGACGTGGCCAAGACCACCGGCCGCATCCTGGAAGTGCCGGTGGGCCCGGAAATGCTCGGCCGCGTTGTCAACGCGCTGGGTGAGCCGATCGACGGCAAGGGCCCGCTGGGCACCGCGCTGACCGCCCCGGTGGAGCGTGTTGCACCGGGCGTGATCTGGCGCAAGTCGGTCGACCAGCCGGTGCAGACCGGTTACAAGTCGGTCGACTCGATGATCCCGATCGGCCGTGGCCAGCGCGAGCTGATCATCGGTGACCGCCAGACCGGCAAGACGGCCATGGCGATCGACGCCGTGATCAACCAGAAGGGTACCGGCATCAAGTGCGTGTACGTCGCGATCGGCCAGAAGGCTTCGACCGTGGCCAACATCGTGCGCAAGCTGGAAGAAAACGGCGCCCTGGCCCACACCGTGGTCGTGGCTGCCACCGCTTCCGAATCGGCTGCGATGCAGTACATCAGCGCCTACGCTGGCTGCACCATGGGCGAGTACTTCATGGACCGCGGCGAAGACGCCCTGATCGTGTACGACGATCTGTCCAAGCAGGCTGTTGCCTACCGCCAGATCTCGCTGCTGCTGAAGCGTCCGCCGGGCCGCGAAGCCTACCCGGGTGACGTGTTCTACCTGCACTCCCGCCTGCTCGAGCGTGCAGCTCGCGTGTCGGAAGAGTATGTCGAGAAGTTCACCAACGGCGCCGTCACCGGCAAGACCGGTTCGCTGACCGCACTGCCGATCATCGAAACCCAGGCTGGCGACGTTTCCGCGTTCGTTCCGACCAACGTGATCTCGATCACCGACGGCCAGATCTTCCTGGAAACCGACCTGTTCAACGCCGGTATCCGTCCGGCCGTCAACGCCGGTATCTCGGTGTCGCGCGTGGGTGGTTCGGCCCAGACCAAGATCATCAAGAAGCTGTCCGGCGGTATTCGTATCTCGCTGGCCCAGTACCGTGAGCTGGCTGCGTTCGCGCAGTTCGCCTCGGACCTGGACGAAGCGACCCGCAAGCAGCTGGAGCGCGGCCAGCGCGTCACCGAGCTGATGAAGCAGAAGCAGTACGCACCGATGTCGATCGCCGACCAGGCGCTGTCGATCTACGCCGTCAACGAGGGCTTCCTCGACGACGTGCCGGTCAACAAGCTGCTCTCGTTCGAAGCCGGCCTGCACGCCCACTTCGCCAACACCGCAGGTGAGTTGACCTCCAAGATCAACAGCACCGGCGCCTGGAACGACGACATCGAAGCTGCCTTCAAGAAGGGCATCGCCGATTTCAAGAGCACCGGCACCTGGTAAGAGCGTATGTAGAGTGGAGCCTTGCTCCGCTTCACACTGATAAAGCGGGGCACAGCCCCGCTCTATGGGAATAAGAGATGGCAAGCGGACGCGAAATCAAAACCAAGATCAAGAGCGTGCAGAA
Source organism: Stenotrophomonas sp. STEN031 (assembly GCF_056759975.1). NCBI lineage: Bacteria > Pseudomonadati > Pseudomonadota > Gammaproteobacteria > Lysobacterales > Lysobacteraceae > Stenotrophomonas > Stenotrophomonas sp. STEN031. Next base: position 2,930 of record NZ_JBRREA010000072.1, on the reverse strand, counting down.
CACCCGCAAGGTGACGCGCGCGCTCGAAATGGTCTCGGCCTCCAAGATCCGCAAGGCGCAGGATCGGATGAAGACCTCGCGTCCGTACGCGCAGGCGATGAAGCAGGTGATTGGTCACCTGGCCCAGGCCAGCACCGATTTCCAGCACCCGTTCCTGGTCGAGCGTGAGCAGGTCAAGCGCGTGGGTTACATCGTGATCTCTTCCGATCGCGGTCTGGCCGGTGGCCTGAACAACAACCTGTTCCGCAAGACGGTCGCGGAAATGCGCGACTGGCAGGACAAGGGCGCCGAGATCGACGTGGTGACCGTTGGCCAGAAGGCCGGCGCGTTCTTCCGTCGCGTCAACGTCAACATGGCTGCCTCGGTGGCCAACATCGGCGACCAGCCCAAGCTGGAAACGCTGATCGGCGTGATCAAGGTCATGCTCGATGCCTTCACCGAAGGCAAGGTTGACCGCGTCTACCTGGTCTACAACCGCTTCATCAACACGATGACGCAGAAGGCCAGCTTCGACCAGCTGCTGCCGTTGCCGGCCGCCGAAAAGCAGGTGGCTTCGCACGACTGGGATTACCTGTACGAGCCCGACGCGGCAACCGTGCTTGAGCACGTGATCACCCGCTACATCGAATCGTTGGTGTATCAGGCGGTGCTGGAGAATGTTGCCTCCGAGCACGCAGCTCGCATGGTGGCGATGAAGGCGGCAAGCGACAACGCGAACAAGATGATCGGAACCCTGCAGCTGGTCTACAACAAGGCCCGCCAGGCAGCGATCACCCAGGAAATCTCCGAAATCGTCAGCGGCGCGGCAGCGGTCTAACGCGCGCAGTCAACAGCACACATTTAGAGGATGCAGCAATGAGTCAGGGCAAGATCGTTCAGATCATCGGCGCGGTCGTCGACGTCGAATTCCCGCGCACCGACGTGCCGAAGGTGTACGACGCGCTGAAGGTCGACAACACCGAAATCACGCTGGAAGTCCAGCAGCAGCTGGGTGACGGTATCGTCCGCGCGATCGCGCTGGGCTCGACCGACGGCCTGAAGCGTGGCCTGGTTGCCACCAACACCAACCGCGCCATCTCGGTGCCGGTCGGCGCTGGCACCCTGGGCCGCATCATGGACGTGCTGGGTCGCCCGATCGACGAAGCCGGCCCGGTGCAGGCGTCGGACAGCTGGGAAATCCACCGTTCGGCCCCGTCGTATGAAGACCAGTCTTCCTCGACCGAGCTGCTGGAAACCGGCATCAAGGTCATCGACCTGATGTGCCCGTTCGCCAAGGGCGGCAAGGTTGGCCTGTTCGGCGGCGCCGGCGTCGGCAAGACCGTCAACATGATGGAGCTGATCAACAACATCGCCAAGGCGCACAGCGGTCTGTCCGTGTTCGCCGGCGTGGGTGAGCGTACCCGTGAGGGCAACGACTTCTACCACGAAATGAAGGACTCCAACGTCCTGGACAAGGTGGCGATGGTGTACGGCCAGATGAACGAGCCGCCGGGCAACCGTCTGCGCGTTGCACTGACCGGCCTGACCATGGCGGAGTACTTCCGTGATGAGAAGGACGCCAGCGGCAAGGGCAAGGACGTGCTGCTGTTCGTCGACAACATCTACCGCTACACCCTGGCCGGTACCGAAGTGTCGGCACTGCTGGGTCGTATGCCGTCGGCCGTGGGTTACCAGCCGACCCTGGCCGAGGAAATGGGCGTCCTGCAGGAGCGCATCACCTCGACCAAGTCCGGCTCGATCACCTCGATCCAGGCCGTGTACGTGCCCGCCGATGACTTGACCGATCCGTCGCCGGCCACCACGTTCGCCCACTTGGACTCGACCGTGACCCTGTCGCGTTCGATCGCCTCGCTGGGTATCTACCCGGCCGTGGATCCGCTGGACTCGACCTCGCGCCAGATGGACCCGCAGGTCATCGGCAGCGAGCACTACGACACCGCACAGCGCGTCCAGCAGACCCTGCAGAAGTACAAGGAACTGAAGGACATCATTGCCATCCTGGGTATGGACGAACTGTCCCAGGAAGACAAGGAAGCCGTGTCGCGCGCCCGTAAGATCGAGCGCTTCTTCAGCCAGCCGTTCCACGTGGCCGAAGTGTTCACCGGCTCGCCGGGCAAGTACGTGCCGCTGAAGGACACCATCCGTGGCTTCAAGGCCATCGTCGATGGCGAATACGACCACCTGCCGGAGCAGGCGTTCTACATGGTCGGCGGCATCGAAGAAGCGGTCGAGAAGGCCAAGAAGATGGCCGAGAAGGCCTAATTCCCACGTAGGGCGGAGTTCGCTCCGCCCACGCGGCAACCTGCGGTGGGCGCAGGCCCACCCAACCAGGCGAAGAGAGATCCATGAGCACCATCCGTTGCGACATCGTCAGTGCCGAGCAGCAGATCTTCAGCGGCGAAGCGACCCTGGTCGTGGCCACCGGTGAGCTGGGCGAGCTGGGCATCGCGCCCAAGCACGCACCGCTGATCACCCGTCTGAAGCCGGGCAAGGTCGTGGTCACCACTGCTGCCGGGGAACACCTGGATTTCGCCATTTCCGGCGGCATCCTGGAAGTACAGCCGCAGGTCGTGACCGTGCTGGCCGACACCGCCATCCGTGCGAGCGACATCGATGAAGCATCGGTGCGCAAGGCCAAGGAAGAAGCCGAGCGCGTGCTGGCCCACCGTGGCGAAGCCATGGAGCTGGCCGAGGCGCAGCAGAAGCTGGCCGAAGTCACTGCCCAGCTGCAGGCATTGGAGCGTCTGCGCCGCAACCTCAAGCACTGAGGCCTGCAGCAACGCCCAGAAAAACGCCGGCCAACGCCGGCGTTTTTTTTTGCCCCGCTTTTGTAGTGCCGAGCCATGCTCGGCAGGGGCCTTACACCGCATTTTCCCTAGTGCCGAGCCATGCTCGGCAGTATGCTCCCCAGGCTAGCCCCTGCGGAGCAT
>NZ_JBRREA010000071.1:0-19383 GCF_056759975.1 Stenotrophomonas sp. STEN031 | reverse complement strand
CACACGAGTATTGAGCATAGTCGAGATTGGTGCAGATCACTTCTGATATTGAACTGTCAGGAGCTGGCTGCACAACAGCCATTACGCCCAATCAACTGGTGCAGTCGTCTTCTGAAAATGACAGCTACGATAGGCGCATTCAGGTATGCCCAAAGGAGCCAGCATGAGCAGGACGAAGCCAGCAGCCGCGCCGATGGTGGCGCGGGTCTATCTGCGCGTCAGCACCGACGCGCAAGACCTTGAACGCCAGGAAGGGATCATCACGGCCGCGAAGGCCGCCGGGTACTACGTCGCCGGCATCTACCGCGAGAAAGCCAGCGGCGCACGCGCTGACCGGCCCGAGCTGCTGCGCATGGTGGCCGACCTGCAACCGGGCGAGGTGGTCATTGCCGAGAAGATCGACCGCATCAGCCGCCTACCCTTGCCCGAGGCCGAGCGCCTGGTGGCCTCGATCCGGGCCAAGGGTGCGCGCCTGGCCGTCCCTGGCGTGGTCGATCTATCCGACCTGGCGGCCGAGGCCCAGGGCGTCGCCAAGATCGTCCTGGAATCCGTCCAGGACATGCTTTTGAAGCTGGCCCTACAGATGGCCCGCGACGACTACGAGGACAGGCGCGAGCGGCAGCGCCAGGGCATCGAGCTGGCGAAGCGGGACGGCCGCTACAAGGGCCGGCGGGCCGATCCGAAGCTGCGCGCCCAGGTGATCGCGTTGCGCAGCATCGGCCAGAGCATCGCGGAGACTGCCAAGCTGGCCGGGTGCAGCGTGGCCCAGGTCAAACGGATTTGGGCCAGCCGTGACATGAGCCGGGCCGAGGCGGCCAGGCATGGCGCTTTCGTGGAGGACGCATTGACCGAGGCCGACGCCGGCGCGGCGGCCGACGTGGAGCAGGGCGCGGCCGAGCTGCCCGAGCCGGCTTTTCTGGACGATGAAGGCCCAGTCGCCGATCTGCCGATGCCCCCGTACCGAACCCAAAACCTGCCGCAAATCCTGGCGGCCCTCACCGATGACGAGCTGGCGACGTGGCCCGGCGACCTGGCAGACGCCGAGCGGGCGCGGCGGCGCAAACTTTAGCGGCTAAAATCTATCTAGCTACTATCTTGTATCTAGCTTCTATCTTATAATCGCTGCTACCTAGCAGCTAGATAGGGGCTAAATTATGGCGGCGATTGTCGCATTCGTCTCACAGAAGGGCGGCGTAGGGAAATCCACCCTGGCGCGTGCCCTTGCACGCGAAGCGGCCGCCGGCGGCTTGCGCGTGAAGGTAGCAGACCTGGATACACAGCAGGGAACTGCTGTCGATTGGCACCGCCTGCGGCTTTCTCAGGGCATTGAACCCGTGGTGTCCGTCGAGGCGTTCGCCACGGCCGCGCAGGCCCTGGAAGCGGCCAAGGGCTACGACCTTCTCATCATCGACGGGCCGGCCCGCACCAGCTCGGCGACGCTCGACATAGCCCGCGCTGCCGATTTGATCGTCCAGCCGTCCGGCGCATCGAGGGATGACCTCATTCCGGCCGTGCGCGAGTTCCACGCGCTGACAAAGGCCGGTGTCCCGAACGACCGCCTAGCGTTCGCCCTCAACCGCATCGGCACGCCGGCGGAAGAGGTCGCGGCGCGGGTCTATTTGCAGCAGGCCGGCTACACCGTCCTGGATGGGAGCTTGCGCGACCGGCCGGCCTACCGCCAGGCGCAAAACACCGGCCACAGCATCACGGAAACCCGCTTTGCGGGCCTGAACGAGCGGGCCGACACACTCATTCAATCGCTCATCGACCGGGTGACAAATGGCTGACGTATCCAAGCTCAAGAAACTGAAAGGCCGGCGCGACGAGCTGGGCGCACCGCCAACGCTGGACGAGGCCAGCACGAACCTGACCGCGCCGGAGGTTGCGCCGGTAGCCAGGCCGACCGCCGCCAACCCACCACCGCAAGCACCGGCGGCCAAGAAGATCGACGGCCGGAGCGCCCGCAAGACGAACCGCACGGTGCAGTTCGCCACGCGGGTGACGCCGGAATGGGATGCCCGCATTCGCGCCCTGGCGCAGCGTGAAGGTGTGCTGCTGGTCGAGGTACTGGAAAAAGCCCTTGACCACTACGAACAATCTAGCAGCTAGTTTGCTGCTAGGTAGCAGCTACATAATCGAAAACCGACACCTGCATTTTTCGTTAATGCTGGACACTGCTGCGAAGGTGGGGCATGATTACGTTTGATTCAAAGGCTGTCATCAATCCGACCGCGTTTAAGGAGGTCGTTTTGGTGGGTGGCGTACAGGGTGCGACTGTCACCGTTGCAGAGAAGGGCCTGGTTCTGGCGCTTCGGATCGGCGGAGAAAATCGCATCCTTGGGCAGTATCGGGGTGGCCCCCGCTACTTCCGCACGATTGACGCGGCGGCGTCGTTGCTGATCCAGCACGGCATCTACCGCTTCGAGGCGGACGTGGCCGGGTGGAAGCCCAAGACGCTGACCCGCAAAGGTGGCGAGCTGCTGGGTGGCACCGGCATCGAGCCGTAAAAATGCAAAAGCCCCGTTTGGCGACGGGGCTTTGGCGGGGGTTCCGGGCCTATCAGCTTTGGCGAGCTGGCAGACACGACAGCCGATGAATGAGGAACGACTGTTTAGCTAAACCTCATTCTACGGCCTGACCCCTTCAATGGCAAGAGTCACGCGCGGATTCCGTGCGGGAAGGGGTTATGGCAGGACAAGCGCAACTTGCCTTGTTCGAGCCGGCCGACGAGGCCGGCACCTACCATGACACGGCCAGGACGGGCTTTTTCTCGCTCCTGGTCGCGGTAGGGAAGGACAAGCGGCAGGATTCATACAGGCTCACAGACATGCCCACGATCTTGGGCATGGTCGATCAGACCCGCGACACCTGGCTGACGCAGGCAGAGTTCATGCGCCCTAATCGCCGCGTGGTGAATCTTGCGCGTGTCGGGCTGCTGTTCGCCGACCTGGACACCTACCGGCAGCCGTGGGCCGCCGGCAGGACGCCGGAGCAACTGGCGGCCGCCGTGCTGTACCACTGCGCCCAGGAAGGCATCCCCACGCCCTCGCTGCTGGTCTATAGCGGCCGCGGCATACAAGCCAAGTGGCTGCTGGACGGCACCTTGCCGCGTCAGGCGCTGCCGCGCTGGAACGCCTGCCAGCGGTATCTTGTCGATCGCCTGTCCGGCCTCGGCGCCGACCCCCAGGCCAAGGACGCAAGCCGCGTGCTGCGCCTGGTCAGCACCGTGAATACCAAGAGCGGCGACGTGTGCCGCGTGGTGCATGTCGAGCACGGCCAGGACGGCCAGCCCGTCCGCTACGGTTTCGAGTACCTGGCTGAAATGCTGCTGCCGGTGGCCCGCTGGGACATCGAGCAGCAACGCCGCGACCGTGCCGAACGCCGGCAGCTCAAGCTAGTGCCAGGCGGCAAAGCCGACAACCTGCGCGGCTTCTCCGGCCGGCAGCTCGCATGGGATCGCCTGGAGGACTTGCGCAAGCTGGGCGAGCTGCGCGGCGGCGTCAGGGAAGGCGAGCGGATGCAGCATCTTTTCTGGCGTCTCAATTTCCTGCTGCTGTCCGGTGCCACGCACAGCGGGCAGATGTACCACGAAGCGGCCGCGCTGGCCGGCGAGCTTGATCCGGCCTGGTCGTATCGCTCCAAGGAGCTGATGACGTTGTACGCCAAGGCGAAAGCCTACGAGGCCGGCGAGAAGGTGACGCTTGGCGGCCGCGAGTTCGCACCGCTCTACACGCCCAAGAACGACACCCTCATCAGCCTGTTCCAGATCACCGACGACGAGCAGCGCAAGCTCCGCACGCTTATCAGTGCGGGCATGGCCGCTGAACGCCACAGGGAGCGCGAAGCGGCCCGCCGGCGGGCCGCTGGGGCGGTAGATCGGCAAACCTACGAAAGCCGCTCCTTGAGCCGGCAGAAGCCTTGGGAAGCCCTCGGCATGAGCCGGGCGAGCTGGTATCGCGCCGGCAAGCCGACCGTGCCGGACAGTGAGACAGGTTCGTGCGTATTACAGGCCCTGGCGGGCGACCTGGCCAGCATCGCCGGAAGTGACGAGGGCGGCTACGATGCTTGAGACAAGTCCGTGCGTATTACTAATGGCGAAGCCTAGCGGCTTGTCCGCCTCGGCCGTAGGCCGGAGTAGCCCCCTGCGTTCATATAACGCGAGTAGCCCCCTGCGTTCATATAACGCGAGTAGCCCCCTGCGTTCATATAACGCGAGTAGCCCCCTGCGTTCATATAACGCGAGTAGCCGGCAAGGGCGGTGGGTAACTTGCTTGCAAGTTATCCACGGGCCGCGCAGCGCCGGAACGGCGCGGAGGGGCCGAAGGCCCGGAGTAGCCCGCCGCCCGCAGGGCGGCCCCTTCGTCCAGCTCGCCGGGGTGTTGTCATGAGCCGCGCCCGTCGAGCTTTCCCGCCTGAGTTGTTGGCGCACCTGCACGCGATGCAGGTAACGGCCGCGCTCGATCTCTTGGGCCTCTACTGGAAGCACGACCCGGATTTCAAACCGATCAAGGACAAGGCCACGGTGCGGGTGAATGTCGCGCTGGGTGGCGGTGGCGTGGAGCTGCTGGCGACCGGGCCGAAGTGGTACGACACCCGCGCAGAGAAGGGCGGCGGTGGTGCCATCGACCTTGCCATGCACCTGCTGCGCCTGGACTTCGTTTCAGCCGTGAAGCGCCTACAGGCCGCGACCTGATTTTTAGCCGCTAAATCTGACGCCAAGGGAAAGCCAGGCCGGCCGTGGTCTGGCTTTTTTCGTTTGCGCCGGAGATCGGCCGCGTAGAAACGCCCAGGACGGGGACGTCTCAGAAAACGGAAAATAAAGTACGTTAAGCCATTGGCATGGCCACCGCTCTCGCAAACGATCATTTTCAAGAAGCCACCGTGAGAATGCGGGCCGCGCCAGTGCTGGCCTTGTCCGTCCCGTTCTCGAAAACCGCTCTCGAATCGAGCCGCCGAGACTGCCGAGTTTCGAGAACAGCCGAAACGCCGCTTCCAGCGGCAGACGCCACACGCAAAGCCGCGCCGTTGCTGGATCGAGCATTCCTTAGCGTGCTTTAAATTCCGTTTTCTGAATCGACCCCAGGACGCCCGAAACCGGGCGAGGGTAGGGGATAGGTGCCGCCAACCCCGGAAAACGCCGCCACGGCCCGCCCAGGCCCGAATTTCGACCCCCGACGCGCTCCCGGCCGGGATGACCCAGGCCATGCGGAAAATAATGGCTTGCATAATAATAAGAATAAGAATATTATTCTTATTATCTTATCCACCGGAGCCGATGCCATGACACCGCAAGCCCCCCAAATCCCCGCCGACGTGCGCGAGCGCATCATTGCCGCCGCCACTGATCTTTTCGAGCAGTCGGGCCGCGAGACGATGCCCACGGTCGATGCGGTGCGCCGGGCCGCCCGCGTGGATATGAATGCAGCCAGTGCCGTGATGAAGGAATGGCGCAGGGCGCAGACTGCCCAGGCCGCCCCGGTGGCCGTGGCGGTGCCGGAGGTTGTGCAGCAGGCCAGCAGCGCCGCCGTGGCGACGATCTGGCAGCAGGCCCAGGAGCTGGCGAACGAATCCCTACGCAGCGCACAGGCCGCATGGGAAACCGAGCGGGCCGAGCTGGACGCGATGCGGCAGGAGCTGGCCGAGGCTTTCGAGCGCCAGGCCGGCGAGTTGGACGCGACCACGGCCGAGCTGGCCGCCGAGAAGGCCGCCACCGAAAAGCTGGCCCAGGAACTTGCCGCCGTTCGTCAAGAGCTGGGCGCAGCACAGGAACAGGCGCACACCGCCGAGGCCCGCGCCCAGGAGATCGAGCGCCGGGCCGACGAGCTGCGCACGGAACTGGACAGGGCGCACCAGGACGCCGACCAGGCACGCGGGGCACTGGCCGAACAGCAGAAGGCCAGCCAGGCGGCCGCCGCTCAACTCGACCAGGTGCGCGCCGAGCTGGTGAAGGTGCAGGCCAAGGCCGAGGCCAACGAGGAAGCGCACCAAGAACAGCGCAAGACCGCAGCGGGCGAGGCGCACCGCATGGCCGAACGCCTCACCGCCGCCCAGGCCGAGCGCGACCAGGCCACGAAGGCGGCTGCACAGGCACGCGAAGAAGCCGCTCGCCTGGCCGGGCAGCTCGACACGCTCAAGGAGCAATCGGCCGCGCTGTTGGCCCGCATCACACCGCCGGCGGCCGAGGCGAAGCCCGCGACCAGGAAGAAGCCAGGCGGCGAGTGACCGGCCCCCAGGGGGGGGCGATTTCACGAACTCAGGGGGAGGCCCGGATATTGACACTTGAGGGGCGCGGGCCTGCCTCTAGCGGCCAGGTTTGGCCGTCCTGATCTGTTGGCCGGTGGGAGGCGCAGGGGGGGGCGATTTCACGTCATGGGGTTATTGACACTTGAGGGGCCGGCCGACTGTCTCCCTTTGGCGTTCATCCACCCATCAGGGGCGGCTTACAGCAAGTCCTCTTTGTTCAGCGTTGGGTTGAAATTGAAGCTGGGAATCTTCCCGGCTTGCTCGCTGGCAGGGCTGGCCGGAGCTGGTACGGCCGGCTTTGGCGTGACGGCTGGAACGGTGGTCGGCGAGTCGCTGGCCGACCTGGTGGCGGCCTTCGGTGTCGGCGGCGCGGTGTCGGCCGGCGCTGCCTTGATGAACCGCTGGACGTGCCGGCGGAACGTCTCATAGCTGGTTTTCACCCGGCCGGTTTCGTGCATGTGATCGTAGATCGTCGTCAGCGCGTAACCGGCTTCCATTGCCTCGACCACATCCCCGCGCACCGCCAGAAACGCTACTGCCGCCGTGTCCTGGCGGCGCTTCTTCTCGGCCTTCTGATTGGCCCAGGCAGCAAGTTCATCGGTGTATCGGGTTCCCATCGGAATCATTCCAGTTCATGAAATGTGTGCGGTCTAATGCGTGTAAAGCAGTAGGAAACTGCGTGGAAATTGGTAGTAAATCGTTGTTTGTTCGTGGATTCCATTGCATTTTGCCCTACTGCACGCCAATACACCATTTTCCTTGCGAAAAACAATGCAATCCTACTGAACCGCTGTATAGTTTCCTTATCTAATGCAATGCTGAATAGAGGGCAGGATGTGTGAAGTAGGCCCACCATGCAAGCATGGTGATCCTCTTCACTTCCCCTTATTCGCGCCTGCGGCGCTCAACGGGGCATCCTGCCCTGCGGGGCCAGCCGGCGGCCGCCGGCAACGACAGAGGACGCCAAGATGGAGGCCAACGAGAACAAGGTAACGAGGAAGGGCAGTACGCCCATCAAGGTCTATTGCCTGCCGGACGAACGGGCCGCCATCGAGGCCAACGCCCAAGCCGCCGGCATGAGCACGTCCGCCTACCTGCTGGCGGTCGGCCAGGGCTACCAGGTCAAAGGCGTGACCGACTTCGAGAACGTGCGCGACCTGGTGCGCGTGAATGGCGACCTCGGCCGGCTGGGTGGCCTGCTCAAGCTCTGGCTGACCGACGACCCGCGCACGGCTCGCTTCGGCGATGACACCATCCGGGCGCTGCTGGCCCGGATCGAGGCAACCCAGGACAAGATCAGCACCATCGCGGAAAGCGTGGTGCGGCCGCGAGGCGGGCAATCGTGATCGCCAAGCACGTGCCCATGCGCTCGCTGGGCAAGTCCGACTTCGCCGGCCTGGTGCGGTACGTCACCGACGCGCAGAGCAAAGACCACCGGCTGGGCCAGGTGCAGGTCACGAACTGCGCCGCCGACACCGTGCGCGATGCCATCACCGAGGTGCTGGCGACCCAGCAGGCCAACACGCGGGCTAAGGGTGACAAGACCTATCACCTGATCGTCAGCTTTCGCGCCGGCGAGCAGCCGAGCGCCGATACCCTGCGGCAGATCGAGGCCCGCATCTGCGACGGGCTGGGCCTGGGCGAGCATCAGCGCGTCAGCGCCGTGCATAACGACACCGACAACCTGCACATCCACATCGCCATCAACAAGATTCACCCGACCAGGGGCACGATGCAGGAGCCGTACTACTCGCATCGGGCGCTGGCTGACCTCTGCGCGACCCTGGAACGCGACTACGGCCTGGAGCGGGACAACCACGAACCACGCCAGCGCGGCGCGGCCGCCAGGGCCGGCGACCTGGAACAGCACGCCGGCGTGGAAAGCCTGGTCGGCTGGATCAAGCGCGAGTGCCTGGACGAGATCAAGGGCGCGGCGAGCTGGGCCGAGCTGCACCAGGTCATGCGCGATAACGGCCTGGCGCTGCGCGCACGCGGTAACGGCCTAGTCATCGAGGCCGGCGACGGCACGATCATCAAGGCCAGCACCTTGGCCCGCGACCTGTCCAAGCCCGCCCTGGAAAAGCGGCTTGGCACGTTCGAGGCGTCGCCCGAGCGCCAGGCCGCGCCGGCACAGCGCAACTACCAGAAGGGCCGGCCGATGCGTCTGCGCGGCGGCCTGGACACGACCGAGCTTTACGCCCGGTACAAGGGCGCACAGCAGACCCTCACGGCCGCCAGGGCCGGCGTGCTGGCCGAGGCGAAGCGCCGGAAGGATCGGGCCATCGAGCACGCCAAGAAGGCGGCGGCCACCCGGCGGGCGGCCATCAAGCACCTGACCGATGGCCGGCTGACCAAGAAGCTGCTGTATGCCCAGGCCAGCGCCGCGCTGCGGGCCGACCTGGATGCGATCCACAAGCGCCACGACCAGGAGCGGGCGGCGATCTACAACGAGCACCGCCGGCGGCCGTGGGCCGACTGGCTCAAGCAGCAGGCAACGGCCGGCGACGGCCAGGCGCTCGATGCGCTACGCGCCCGCGAGGCGGCCCAGGGCCTCAAGGGCGACACCATCCAGGGCGACGGCCAGGCGAAGCCCGGCCATGCCCCGGTGATCGACAGCATCACGAAGAAGGGCACGATCATCTACCGCGCCGGCAGCTCGGCCGTGCGCGATGACGGCGAGCGCCTGGCCGTGTCCAGCCAGGCCGACCGCGCCGGCGTGGCGGCGGCGCTGCGCCTGGCAATGGAACGCTACGGCGAGCGCATCACTGTCAGCGGCAGCGTGGAGTTCAAGGCCGCCGTGATCCGGGCGGCCGTCGATGCCCAGCTCCCCATCACCTTCGCCGATCCGGCACTGGAAAGCCGGCGGCAGGCCGAGGCCACCAAGGCCCAGGCCAAGCGCCGGCCAGGTGTGCCCCCTGTCGGCCAGGAGCCGCCGCCACATCGCCGGCACGGCCTGCGCACGTTGGGCCAGCTCGACGGGCTGCACATCGAGGGCGAAGCCCAGCGGCCGGCACAAGCGCCGACCCAGGCCACCCCGACACCGCCGCCGGCCAAAGTGCAGCAGCCGGCCAGGCCCGCGCTGTCCGAGCTGGAACAGCGCGAGGCGCGGCTACGGGCGCAGATGGAAGCCAAGAAGGCGAAACGCCAGGAGGGCAAGAAGCGCGGGCGATGACGCTTGCGAATTCTCGGATGTTCGATTAGCATCCGAGTTAGAAGCTAGAAGCTATATAGCAGCTAGTTAGCTTACACCGATGTTCAACAAAAATGGCCGGGCGCAACGGTGTCGCTCAGGTCGGGTACCGGGACAACGATTCGGCGTGTTGTCTCTGTGATGGCCCAACGCCGCCAGTTTGCCGAAAAGGCAGCAGGCCGGCGCAGCGCAGCCGCTCATCACATCGAGGTACTCGACCATGAAACACGTCCGCCTTTTAGCGGCTAAAACCGCGCTCGCCGCTGCCCTGGCCGGCAGCATCATCATCACCCCGGCGCAGGCCGGCATTCCCGTCATCGACGGCGGGAACCTGGTGCAGAACGTCATGACGGCCATCGAGTCAGTGGCGCAGACGCTCAAGCAGATCGAGCAGTACCAGACCCAATTGCAGCAGTACGAGAACATGCTGCAAAACACGATGGCCCCAGCGGCCTACATCTGGGATCAGGCGCAGTCCACCATCAACGGGCTGATGAATGCCGTCAACACGCTGGACTACTACAGGAACCAGCTCGGCAGTCTCGACGCCTACCTGGGCAAGTTCCAGGACGTGAGCTACTACCGCAGCTCGCCGTGCTTCTCGGCCGCCGGGTGCTCGGATGCCGAGCGCGCCGCGATGGAGCAAAACCGCCGCCTGGCGAGCGAGAGCCAGAAGAAGGCGAACGACGCGCTGTTCAAGGGTCTGGAGCAGCAGCAGCGCAACCTGACCGCCGACGCTCGCCAGCTCGAACGGCTCCAGTCCGCTGCGCAGGGAGCGACCGGGCAGATGCAGGCCATCGGCTTCGCCAATCAGCTCGCTGCCAACCAAGCAAACCAGCTTCTGCAAATCCGTGGCCTGCTGATCGCGCAGCAGAACGCCGCGACCGCCAGGATGCAGGCGCAGGCCGACCTTGAGGCGCAGCAGCAGGCCGCCGGCGCGACTTCCAGGGAATCCAGGATCGAGCGCACGGCAAGCCCGAGAAACTGGCTCGAACTGACCCGCTGACGGAGGCCCTGCACCATGAAGAAAACGATGCTGCTTGCCGGCCTCGTGGTGGTGCTGGTGGCTGGCTGCGACAACAAGCCGGCCATCCCGCCCATGCCCGAGGTCAATGACACCAATTGCCAGATCGAGGCGATCAAGAAGATCGAGGACAGGGCCACGCGCGAGAAATTCGCCGGGCTGTGCTCGCGTCGGTCGCCGGCCGCCGGCGGCATCGCGCCGACCGAGAAGCCCATGAACTGGCTCGAACTGGCCGACCCGAAAGACCAGGAGGCGAAGCCATGAAAGCACTGCACAAGGCGGCGCTGATCGGCGTCACCCTCGCGCTTTACTCCACCGCCGCATCGGCCCAGCTCACCAACCAAGGGATGCTTGACCAGGTGGTGACGGAGTTCGCCACGCGGGCCACGTCCTGGCAGACGGTGGTGATGAATGCCGCGATGTTCCTGTTCTGGACGCTGGGCACGATCTCGCTGGTTTTCACGTTCGGCTTCATGGCGCTGCGCAAGGCCGACATTGGCGAGTTCTTCGCCGAGTTCATCCGCTTCATCCTGTTCTTTGGCTTCTTCCTCTGGCTGCTGCGCAACGGCCCGGCCTTCGCCAACTCGATCATCCAGTCATTGGCCCGGATCGGTGAGCAGGCGTCCGGGGTGGCATCGGTGACACCCTCGGGCATCGTGGATATCGGCTTCATGATCTTGAAGCAGGCATTCAGCAACTCGTCGATCTGGTCGCCCGTGGATAGCTTCATCGGCGTGGCCTTGAGCCTCGGCATCCTGATCTTGCTGGCTGTCGTTGCCATAAACATGCTGTTGCTGCTCGTCTCGGGCTGGCTGCTGATGTACGCCGGCATCTTCTTCCTCGGCTTCGGCGGAAGCCGTTGGACGTCCGACATGGCGATCAACTACTACAAGACCGTGTTGGGCGTGGCCGTGCAGATCATGACGATGGTGCTCCTGGTCGGCATCGGGAACGACCTGCTTTCCAGCTTCTACGCCAGGATGAACACCGGCACGCTGAACTTTGAAGAGCTGGGCGTGATGCTGGTTTTCTGCGTGGCGTTGCTCATGCTGGTCAATCGCGTGCCGCCGCTTGTCGCCGGCATCATCACCGGCTCGGGTATCGGTGGCGCTGGTGGCATCGGCAACTTCGGTGCAGGTGCTGCCATCGGTGCGGCTATGGGCGCGGCGAGCATGGCCGCCGGTGCGGCAAGCGTGGCCGGCGCGGCCGTGATGGGTGGTGCAGCCTCGGCCGCCGGCGGCATGTCGGCCATCAAAGCAGCGTTCGAGAAAGCGGGATCGAGCGCCGGCGGCGAGTCGGGCGGAATGCCCATGCTCGGCGGTGGCTCCGACTCCGGCAGCGATGCAGGCTCGTTTGCGCAAGCTGCTGGCTTTGGTGGCGGGTCAAGCTCAGGAGCGGGCACCACTACACCACTTGCACAGGCCGCCGGTTTCGGCAGCAGCTCGGGCAGCGGTGCCAGCGGCTCGGGTGGAAGCAATGGGCAACAGCCCGGTAAATCGGGTGGAGGTTCCAGCTCGAAGGGTGGCGACGAAGCCGGCAGCAAGAAAGCCCAGCAAGGCGGCCAGCAGGCAGCACCAGGCAGCACCGGCCCCGGCTTGCTGGCCTCGGCCGCATCGGCGCTTGGCACGGCGGGCCGCGTGACGGCCGACGCCGGCGCGAACCTGATGCAAGGCGTCGGCGAGGTTGCGAAGGCCAAGGCCGCCAGCATGCGCGACGCCGCCGCCGAACGCATCGCTGACACCACCGGCGGGAAGATCGCGGCGGCTATCAGGGCGAGTGCGGAGAGTGACCAGGCCGCCGCTGTCGAGGCGGTGCCGACATTCGGCGGCAACAACCTGGCAGGGGCCGATTCGGCTGCTGCCGATCCTGATGACGAAGTGGCCGCGTTCGCCAACCGCGAGCACGGTAAATCGGAGGCGTGACCATGAAACGTAGTGGCTTTTTCGACTGCCTGGCGCTCGACCAGGTGCAGCGGCCGGCGGTGGAGTTTGAGCAGCCTGGCGACCAATCAACCGAGCTTGATGCGGCGGCGGAAGTGGCGGCCTTCGTTGATCGCCCTGCCCCGTCTGCCATCGAGGCCACCAGGCCGGCGGCCAGGTCATCGAGCAACAGCTACAGCGGCAGCAACAGGAACACGCCGCTGGCAGAGGCCGCCGGCATCTACAGCAGCGGCCAGCGGTAAAGCGCGCCGGCCGGCGTGGGGCCGGCCGACACTTCCACAACCCACCTACCACAGAGGTGAATCATGGCAACTTTGAATCCTACCAATGCAATCGCAACCCAGGCAGTTCATCATGCGGCCGCGCAGCTCGCGGCCCTGGACTGGATCGACCAAGAGGCGGCGCGGCAGCTCTCGCCGATGGCGGAAGCCGTCGCCAATATGTTCATGGTGCTGTACTACCAGGCCGAGACGGGCCAGGCCACGCGGGACGACTTCCGCCAGGCCCTGGACGCGGTGCGGCAGTCACTTACCGCGTAGGCTCAACCAGAAACAACAAGGGCGGCCATTGGCCGCCCTTGTTGTTTCAATGCCCACTTATAGCGCAGGTGCAAGGTCGTTCATTTCTTCGATACGGAGCATCCTAATGTCACGCACAGAGGCTTTGAACCATGTGTAAGTCGTACTGAGTTGCTGTGCGGCCAAGACACACTGAACTGCATTGATGCGTTCATCGCCGAAGTAGACGCTTCCCTGTTGCCAAGAGAACCCGAGAGGTTCTAGCGTTTTGCGAATGTCCCCGTAAGCGTTGTTCCAGGACGGATTGGGGTAAGACTGTTTGAGTGTTTCTGTATCAAGATCGAAAGCAATGGCGTAGGTCATCGTGTTCCCTTAGTTGTAAGAGCGGCGGGGTGCAATTTGGGATACACGGGCTGAGCTGACGCCGTACTTTTCGGCAACGGCCTTTGTTGCAGCGCCGTTTGCGATCTCGGCTTGGATGGCGCTGTTGCGCAGTTCCATGACTTTGGTTTCGAGGGCCGCGATGTCTTGGCCTTGGCTCTCGATGATTTTCCCGTGCGTTGCGACGGTCTTTTCCAAGTCCTTATGCGCCTTGGCGATTGATTCAAGCGCGTGCAGGATGTGGTTCTTTTGGCGTGCCATCTTTGGCCTCCATGCTGTTAAATTAAATTAATTTAACCACATTAAGAGGATATGGTCAAGCAGGGAGCGGCCTGCAGCACCGTCAGAAATGGCGATGCTGGCCATTGCTCTTCTATGCCGGTTCGTTCTGCCCTTCCTTGGCGTCCAACAACGGCCAGAGAAGCAACCGGCTCAGGCTATGCGCCTGGTTCAACAAGGCGGCAAGCGGCCCGCCCATCGCCTCGTCGGCCAACCACCAGCGCAGAAGTTCGCCGGCCTCGTTGCGGGCTTCCAGTCGCCCGCTCTCAAACATCCAGATCGCAGTCATTGTGCGTACCTCGTTTCCGGGAAAAGCCCCAGGGAAACGGTACCGTCACGACGCGATGCCGTGCATGGTTCGAGCACGTGCCGCTACCTCGCGGGCGTGCTCGATATAGTCCAGGTCGCCGCTGGCTTCGGCGTGGGCCTGGAACGCGGCTATAGCTTCGGCGGTTTGCAAGTCCTCGGGCAGCAGCTCACGGCCAACGGCCGGGGCATCCACCCATTCGCGTTGCTCAGGCGGCAATGGATACTGGCCGGATGCTTCGGCTTCGGCTAGCAGCTCATCGAGCGTGTAGCGCACCTGGTCAGCCGTGACGGCGCGGGCCGGGTCGGCCTTCAATGCGTCATAGGCCGGGCCAGCTTTCTCATGCAGCCAGCTTTCCAGGTTCTTCGGGTCGGTCATCGGCGGGCCTTATCGAGCCAGGCCAGCGTTTCAGCATCGCGGGCGGCTACGCGGGCCAGCAGCTCGCGCAGCAGCGCGGCCATGCTCATGCCGTGCGCGGCTGAGATAGCGGCAGCTTCGGCCTTCACGGCCGCCGGTACGGCGGCGCTCACGGTCTTGGTGGTCATCAGTAGCCCGCCTCTTTCTGGTGCCGGAAGGCCAGAACATACACCGCATCGTCGGCCGGTTCGTGGCGGTACAGGGCCACATAGCCGGAATCCCCGAAGGCAATCACCAGCTCGCGCAGCTCGGGCATTTCAGGGAACGGCCGGCCAATGTCCGGGGCCGTCTCCAGCAGCAGGAATTGCCGCTCGATGGCCTGGCCGGCACGCCTGGCGGCGTCCGGTGCCTTGACGGCCAGGAACCGCCGGCATCGTTCCAAGCCTTCCGCCGCGCCTTCGGTGACGATTACTTGTGGCACTCAGGCACCGCCCTTTCGTCATTGGTGCCCCAGGTGTTCAACCAGGTGCGAACTTCCTGGCCGGTCAGGTGGCGGCCGGTTTCCTTGTAGGCCGCCCAGGACGCCAAGGCTTCCTGCTTGAAGCTCTCGCGGGCTTCTTCGCGCTCGACGTACTGCTGGATCGCTTCGAGCATGATCCAGTGGGGCGAGCGGCGGCGCTGGCTGGCGAGGTGCTGGACGCGACCTTTCAGCGTGTCGTCGATCTTGAGAGACGTTGCCATAGTGGGCCTCTTATCACATGGTAATACCTAGTGATAATAGCCCTTCCCTGCCCCCGAGTCCATCGCGCTGAAACTGTCTTGAAAAGGCTCTTTAAGGCTGGTGTTTTGAGCTAGGCGCATATAGATCGAGATTTGATAAATGAGCCTGTCGGGCTACTGTCGTTTTCAGAAGACGGCTGCACTGAACGTCAGAAGCCGACTGCACTATAGCAGCGGAGGGGTTGGATCCATCAGGCAACGACGGGCTGCTGCCGGCCATCAGCGGACGCAGGGAGGACTTTCCGCAACCGGCCGTTCGATGCGGCACCGATGGCCTTCGCGCAGGGGTAGTGAATCCGCCAGGATTGACTTGCGCTGCCCTACCTCTCACTAGTGAGGGGCGGCAGCGCATCAAGCGGTGAGCGCACTCCGGCACCGCCAACTTTCAGCACATGCGTGTAAATCATCGTCGTAGAGACGTCGGAATGGCCGAGCAGATCCTGCACGGTTCGAATGTCGTAACCGCTGCGGAGCAAGGCCGTCGCGAACGAGTGGCGGAGGGTGTGCGGTGTGGCGGGCTTCGTGATGCCTGCTTGTTCTACGGCACGTTTGAAGGCGCGCTGAAAGGTCTGGTCATACATGTGATGGCGACGCACGACACCGCTCCGTGGATCGGTCGAATGCGTGTGCTGCGCAAAAACCCAGAACCACGGCCAGGAATGCCCGGCGCGCGGATACTTCCGCTCAAGGGCGTCGGGAAGCGCAACGCCGCTGCGGCCCTCGGCCTGGTCCTTCAGCCACCATGCCCGTGCACGCGACAGCTGCTCGCGCAGGCTGGGTGCCAAGCTCTCGGGTAACATCAAGGCCCGATCCTTGGAGCCCTTGCCCTCCCGCACGATGATCGTGCCGTGATCGAAATCCAGATCCTTGACCCGCAGTTGCAAACCCTCACTGATCCGCATGCCCGTTCCATACAGAAGCTGGGCGAACAAACGATGCTCGCCTTCCAGAAAACCGAGGATGCGAACCACTTCATCCGGGGTCAGCACCACCGGCAAGCGCCGCGACGGCCGAGGTCTTCCGATCTCCTGAAGCCAGGGCAGATCCGTGCACAGCACCTTGCCGTAGAAGAACAGCAAGGCCGCCAATGCCTGACGATGCGTGGAGACCGAAACCTTGCGCTCGTTCGCCAGCCAGGACAGAAATGCCTCGACTTCGCTGCTGCCCAAGGTTGCCGGGTGACGCACACCGTGGAAACGGATGAAGGCAGTAGCGTATGCGCTCACGCAACTGGTCCAGAACCTTGACCGAACGCAGCGGTGGTAACGGCGCAGTGGCGGTTTTCATGGCTTGTTATGACTGTTTTTTTGTACAGTCTATGCCTCGGGCATCCAAGCAGCAAGCGCGTTACGCCGTGGGTCGATGTTTGATGTTATGGAGCAGCAACGATGTTACGCAGCAGGGCAGTCGCCCTAAAACAAAGTTAGGCCGCATGGACACAACGCAGGTCACATTGATACACAAAATTCTAGCTGCGGCAGATGAGCGAAATCTGCCGCTCTGGATCGGTGGGGGCTGGGCGATCGATGCACGGCTAGGGCGTGTAACACGCAAGCACGATGATATTGATCTGACGTTTCCCGGCGAGAGGCGCGGCGAGCTCGAGGCAATAGTTGAAATGCTCGGCGGGCGCGTCATGGAGGAGTTGGACTATGGATTCTTAGCGGAGATCGGGGATGAGTTACTTGACTGCGAACCTGCTTGGTGGGCAGACGAAGCGTATGAAATCGCGGAGGCTCCGCAGGGCTCGTGCCCAGAGGCGGCTGAGGGCGTCATCGCCGGGCGGCCAGTCCGTTGTAACAGCTGGGAGGCGATCATCTGGGATTACTTTTACTATGCCGATGAAGTACCACCAGTGGACTGGCCTACAAAGCACATAGAGTCCTACAGGCTCGCATGCACCTCACTCGGGGCGGAAAAGGTTGAGGTCTTGCGTGCCGCTTTCAGGTCGCGATATGCGGCCTAACAATTCGTCCAAGCCGACGCCGCTTCGCGGCGCGGCTTAACTCAGGTGTTAGATGCACTAAGCACATAATTGCTCACAGCCAAACTATCAGGTCAAGTCTGCTTTTATTATTTTTAAGCGTGCATAATAAGCCCTACACAAATTGGGAGATATATCATGAAAGGCTGGCTTTTTCTTGTTATCGCAATAGTTGGCGAAGTAATCGCAACATCCGCATTAAAATCTAGCGAGGGCTTTACTAAGCTTGCCCCTTCCGCCGTTGTCATAATCGGTTATGGCATCGCATTTTATTTTCTTTCTCTGGTTCTGAAATCCATCCCTGTCGGTGTTGCTTATGCAGTCTGGTCGGGACTCGGCGTCGTCATAATTACAGCCATTGCCTGGTTGCTTCATGGGCAAAAGCTTGATGCGTGGGGCTTTGTAGGTATGGGGCTCATAATTGCTGCCTTTTTGCTCGCCCGATCCCCATCGTGGAAGTCGCTGCGGAGGCCGACGCCATGGTGACGGTGTTCGGCATTCTGAATCTCACCGAGGACTCCTTCTTCGATGAGAGCCGGCGGCTAGACCCCGCCGGCGCTGTCACCGCGGCGATCGAAATGCTGCGAGTCGGATCAGACGTCGTGGATGTCGGACCGGCCGCCAGCCATCCGGACGCGAGGCCTGTATCGCCGGCCGATGAGATCAGACGTATTGCGCCGCTCTTAGACGCCCTGTCCGATCAGATGCACCGTGTTTCAATCGACAGCTTCCAACCGGAAACCCAGCGCTATGCGCTCAAGCGCGGCGTGGGCTACCTGAACGATATCCAAGGATTTCCTGACCCTGCGCTCTATCCCGATATTGCTGAGGCGGACTGCAGGCTGGTGGTTATGCACTCAGCGCAGCGGGATGGCATCGCCACCCGCACCGGTCACCTTCGACCCGAAGACGCGCTCGACGAGATTGTGCGGTTCTTCGAGGCGCGGGTTTCCGCCTTGCGACGGAGCGGGGTCGCTGCCGACCGGCTCATCCTCGATCCGGGGATGGGATTTTTCTTGAGCCCCGCACCGGAAACATCGCTGCACGTGCTGTCGAACCTTCAAAAGCTGAAGTCGGCGTTGGGGCTTCCGCTATTGGTCTCGGTGTCGCGGAAATCCTTCTTGGGCGCCACCGTTGGCCTTCCTGTAAAGGATCTGGGTCCAGCGAGCCTTGCGGCGGAACTTCACGCGATCGGCAATGGCGCTGACTACGTCCGCACCCACGCGCCTGGAGATCTGCGAAGCGCAATCACCTTCTCGGAAACCCTCGCGAAATTTCGCAGTCGCGACGCCAGAGACCGAGGGTTAGATCATGCCTAGCATTCACCTTCCGGCCGCCCGCTAGCGGACCCTGGTCAGGTTCCGCGAAGGTGGGCGCAGACATGCTGGGCTCGTCAGGATCAAACTGCACTATGAGGCGGCGGTTCATACCGCGCCAGGGGAGCGAATGGACAGCGAGGAGCCTCCGAACGTTCGGGTCGCCTGCTCGGGTGATATCGACGAGGTTGTGCGGCTGATGCACGACGCTGCGGCGTGGATGTCCGCCAAGGGAACGCCCGCCTGGGACGTCGCGCGGATCGACCGGACATTCGCGGAGACCTTCGTCCTGAGATCCGAGCTCCTAGTCGCGAGTTGCAGCGACGGCATCGTCGGCTGTTGCACCTTGTCGGCCGAGGATCCCGAGTTCTGGCCCGACGCCCTCAAGGGGGAGGCCGCATATCTGCACAAGCTCGCGGTGCGACGGACACATGCGGGCCGGGGTGTCAGCTCCGCGCTGATCGAGGCTTGCCGCCATGCCGCGCGAACGCAGGGGTGCGCCAAGCTGCGGCTCGACTGCCACCCGAACCTGCGTGGCCTATACGAGCGGCTCGGATTCACCCACGTCGACACTTTCAATCCCGGCTGGGATCCAACCTTCATCGCAGAACGCCTAGAACTCGAAATCTAACGTCCGTTCGGGCATCGAGGTCCATGTCGGGGTGGGACGGGCCCGTGGCTTCAAGATCACTTGCAGTCCGACCGCGATGTCTTGGTTGCGCGAGAGGTTGTCGATATCCTCCACTTCCATCATCAACCCTGGATAAT
This sequence comes from Stenotrophomonas sp. STEN031, assembly GCF_056759975.1. Taxonomy (NCBI): domain Bacteria; kingdom Pseudomonadati; phylum Pseudomonadota; class Gammaproteobacteria; order Lysobacterales; family Lysobacteraceae; genus Stenotrophomonas; species Stenotrophomonas sp. STEN031. The sequence goes on along the minus strand of NZ_JBRREA010000071.1, from coordinate 296 downwards.
GCCGCCGCCGTCATCGCCGCCGACGCCCGTGCCGGGCTTTTCGGGCCTGTCAGGCTTGCTCGGCCTTCAGCCTGCCTGGGCGAGATCTCCGGCGGACGGATTAACGGCGGAGCTTCGCCGCCTTTCGTGCGTGTGAAGGCCGAAGATAGTTCTCTCAAAAACATCCGTTTATGAGAGATACCAAATGTCATTTTCAGAAGACGACTGCACCAGTTGATTGGGCGTAATGGCTGTTGTGCAGCCAGCTCCTGACAGTTCAATATCAGAAGTGATCTGCACCAATCTCGACTATGCTC
>NZ_JBRREA010000070.1:0-19431 GCF_056759975.1 Stenotrophomonas sp. STEN031 | reverse complement strand
ATGTAGTGCCGTGCAATCCTCGGCATAGGCCATGCAATCTACCCAAGTGTAGTGCCGAGCCTTGCTCGGCAATGGTCCTAACAAGCAACCCAAAGGTAGTGCCGAGCCATGCTCGGCAAGGGCTCTGCCGGTGAAGCCCCTAGCCGAGCATGGCTCGGCACTACAGGTTCGGGTTTATGGGGAATGCCTTTGCCGAGCATGGCTCGGCACTACGGCCTATTCCTGGCTGGCGTTGAACGAGGCCAGTCGTGCTTCCAGCGCCGCATGCTGGGCATCGCCACCGTGCAGGCGCATGAAATTCTCCGCGCTGACCGGGCGGCCCAGCAGATAACCCTGCAGATGGTCACAGCCCAGCCGTTCCACATAGGCGCGTTGGCCCTGGGTCTCGATGCCTTCGGCAACGATCTCCATGTTCAGTGCGTGGCCGAGTGCGACGATCGCAGAAACGATGACCACGTCTTCGTCGCTTTCTTCCAACGCCAATACAAAAGCGCGGTCGATCTTGATCTCCGTGGCAGGCAGTCGCTTCAGGTGCAGCAGGCTGGACACGCCGATGCCGAAGTCATCAATCGATATGCCGACGCCCAGCCCGGCTACGCTGCGCAGCACCGAAATGGCGTTGTCGGTGTCGCGCATCACCGCCCCTTCGCTGATCTCAAGGATCAGGCGCGAGGGTTCCAGTTCGTTGCGGTCCAACGCGGAGCGCACGTCATCGATCAGTTTCGGCGAGCCCAGTTGGCGCCCCGACAGATTGACCGCCACCCGCCATTCGGCGTTGCCGGCGTCCTGCCAGCAACGCATCTGCCGGCAGGCCTCATCCAGTACCCAGTTGCCGATTACGTCCATCAGCCCGCTCTGCTCGGTGAGACGGATGATGCGTTCTGCCGGGATGAACCCGTGTTCGGGATGGCGCCAGCGGATCAGGGCCTCGGCGCCACTGATGCGGCCGCTGTCGGCATGCACGCGGGGCTGGTAATGCAGCGACAGCTGCGGTGTGCCCAAGGCCTTGCGCAGGTCGTCGAGCAGGCGCCGGTCCTGCTCGACGTTGTCATTCATCCAGTCGGCGAACACCGCGTGTGTGTTGCGCCCGGATTGTTTTGCGTACGCCATGGCGGTCTCGGCCATCGCGATCAACTGCGCGGCGGAGTTGCCTGCCTGCGGGTACTGGGCGATGCCCAGGCTGGCGGTGATGCGCAGTTCGCGGCCGCCAACCCGAACCGAGTTGACAGCCAGGATGATGCGCTCGGCCAGCGCGTCCAACTCTTCGGTCTGGCGCAGTTGGCTGGCGATGACGAACTGGTCGCCACCCAGGCGTCCGACCAGGTCTTCGGCAGGAAGCAGCTGGCGCAGGCGTTCGCCGATATCGACCAGGGCGTCGTCGCCGGTCTGCGAGCCAAAGGCGCCGTTGATATGGCGGAAGCCATCCAGGTCGATGGACATCACCGCGAACGGCTGGCCTGCCGGCAGCAGCTGTTCGATACGCTCATGCGAGAGCTGGCGGTTGGGCAGGCGGGTCAGTGAGTCGTGCTGGCTGGCATGGAACAACTCCTTGCGGGCATCGTCCAGCGAGGCCGACAGCATCGAGTTTCGCAGGTGCAGCAAGCGCGCCTGCATGCGCTGTTCGAACAGGGAGATGGTGAGCACCACACCCATCACGCCAACGGTCAGCAGCACCACGCAGGCGGCCAGCCATTCGGTGGGTACGCCGCCGGTGGTGGCGGCAGTGCAGACGGAGTTGGCCGGGAAGCGCGCCGCCGCCATGCCGGTATAGTGCATGCCGACGATGGCCAGGCCCATCACCGCGGCGGCGATCAGCCTTGGCGGTAGGGCGTGCTCAGCGGTGCGCAGGCGGAACGCGATGTACAGCGCGCTCCATGAGGCACCGACCGCGATCACGATGGAAAGGGCGAACCAGACCCGGTCGTAATCGATGTCCGGATTCATCTTCAGTGCGGACATGCCGACGTAATGCATCCAGGCGATGCCCAGGCCCATCAGTAGCGCACCCAGGGCCAGGCGCAGGTGCGGCAGGGTCGGTCGCGAGACCAGCCACAAGGCGAATATCGAGGCAGCCACCGCTACCAGCAGCGATTCCACCGTCAGCCACAGGTCGTAGCCCAGTGGAATGGGCAGGCGGAAGGCCAGCATGCCGACAAAATGCATCGACCAGATGCCTGCGCCCATGGCGACGCCGCCGGCCAGCAGCCAGCGGGCCGCTGCGCGGCGCGGCTGTGAGGCGGATACCCGCGAGGCCATATCCAGCGCTGTGAACGAGGCCAGGATCGCCACCAGGATCGACAGCACGACAAACAACGGGTTGTAGCTGCCAACGAGCATCAAACCCCTCCCTAAGGTTGTCGCGCCGCGGTCGCGGGAGCGAAATCTCGTAGCCGGTACCACAATCCCCTGCAGTCCGTGCTGTACCCGGACTATCCACGGCTATAAGGAAACCAGCAATAGGTCCTTCAGGCAATGTGAAAGCAAAAAACGAGAGCTGTGTAGGGCGTCACATTGTCACTTGTCGTGCCGTATCGAAAGCGGTGTCGAACAGGCGCTGTACCGGCGGCCCCATTTCCCCGGCCAACAGGGTGAGCAGGGACAGGCCGAGCAGCAGTGCCACCGGCAGACCCAGCTGCATCGGGTTCAATGCCGGTGCCGCGCGGGCAAGGACGCCAAAGGCCAGGTTGATCGCCAGCATCGCCACCACCAGGGGCAGTGCCAGCGACAGCGCGCCCCGGAAAATCTGCAGGGCCAGGGTGGGGGCCAGGGCAGCGACCGCATGGGCATCGGGCAGGGCGGTGCCGATGGGCAGCGCCTTGTAGCTGTCCACCAGCAATGAGATCAGTGCCAGATGACCATTGCTGGTGAAAAACAGCAGGCCGAACATCAGGTAGAACCATTGCCCGATCACGCCGGAGCTGCCGCCGCGCATCGGGTCGGCCATCTGCGCGAAGGCCAGGCCGGTGCTCTGCGCGATCATTTCGCCGGCCATGGCGCCGGCTTCGAAGATCAGCCGCAGCAGGAAGCCGATGCTGACCCCCACGGCTACCTCGCGCAGGATGCTGAGCACGGTCATCGAGTCAAAGCCGTTGAAGATAGGCACCGGCGGCAGGACCGGGGACAGTGCCACGGACAGTGCCACCGCCAGCAGTGCCCGCACCCGCGCCGGTACCGCACGGGTGCCGATCATCGGCATGGCCATCAGCATCGCGCCAATGCGCAGCATGATCCACAGGGTGTTGCCGATGATGGCAAACGCCTGTTGGCCGTCGATGACTGTCTGGGTGACCGAATCCATCGCGCTAACCGATCAGGTGCGGAATGCGCTGGAACAACATGACGGTGAATTCGACCAGGTGACCCAGCAGCAGGCTGCCCAGCGCAAACAACGCCGCGGTCAGGGCCGCGGCCTTGGCGACAAAGGCAATGGTCGGCTCGTTGATCTGGGTAGCGGCCTGGATGACGCCGACCACCACGCCGACGACCAGCACGACAAGTAGCAAGGGACCGGCGATCCACAAGGTGGCAACCAGGCCGCCGCGGAGTTCGGTAAGGGCAAGTTCGGGACTCATGCCGGAGCAGATGCAAGAGCGGTGCCACAGCGTTGGCGGCGGGTTTTTGGCGGGGGGCACCCCAAACCTGACTTGTGGGAGCGGCGTAAGCCGCGAAGCTGATGTTCGATCAGATCGTAGCCAAGCCGGTGACTAACTTATCTCGGCTTCGCGACTTACGCCGCTCCCACATCCACAGCCGTAGGCTTGCTGCGGTAGTCCGCGCCGACCGCCTGCAGGCCGGCGATCGCAAAGCGGTGCAGATGCTCGAGCAGCGGCTGCGATGGGCCTTGCACCACTGCCTGCAGCGGGCCTGGCACGCCACGACCGACCACGATCAACATCATGCACGGCGCGGCGACGCTCAGCAGGCAGCGCAGCAGGGCCGGCTCGTTGGCGGGGATGCCGGCGATCTCACTAAGAATCTGCGCAACCTCCATCATCTTCGGCGGAACCGCTTCTTCCATCAGCACCTGCAGGTGCGAGGAGGGGGCCAGCAGTTCGCGTGCCAGCACGCGCGGTGCCCAGGCCTCGGGTTGCTGGGCGCGCTGGACCAGACCAGCGAGCAATTCATATAGACGCTGTTCCGCGCTCATCGCGCTGCCGGCGATGCGCTGCAGGTCATCAAGATCAAGCAGCTGCCGGTGGGCTTCGAGCAGCACCGCCTGGTACAGGCCGTTGCGGCTACCAAAGTGGTAGTTGATGGATGCCAGGTCGGCAGCGGCCTGCTGGGCCACCGCCTTGCTGGTGGTTTCGGCAAAGCCCTGTTGCGAGAACAGTTGGCTGGCCGCCTCCAGCAGGCGGGCGCGGGTGGCGTCGCCGTCGGTGCGTGGTCCGCGGGGGGTGGTTTTCTGTGTGCTCATTGCGTGGCAAGTTTAGCCTGCTTCATCGCCCCGGCCGGCATTACTTTAAATTAAATTTAATTTGAACTAGGCTGTTCGGCAGATCCAGTCCTGCTTGCGGAAGCGTCCTGATGAAGAAGCCTGTTCTTGTCGTGGTAGCCGCCGTTGTGTTGTTGGTCGTGCTGCTGCTGTGGTGGAGCAGCCGGGACAAGCCGGCTGGCAATGGCCTGCAGTTGCAGGGCAATGTGGACATCCGCCAGGTGTCGCTTGCCTTCGATGGCAGTGGCCGTGTGCAGGAAGTGCCGGTAGAGGAAGGCGACACGGTCAAGGCCGGCGATGTGCTGGCGACGCTCGACACCCGCACCTTGCAACTGCAGGCAGACCAAGCCAAGGCACATATCGAGACGCAGCGGCAGACAGTGGCGCGCCTGCACAACGGCGCGCGGCCGCAGGAAGTCGTGCAGGCCAGGAGCCAGCTGGCCGCAGCGCAGGCCGATGCAGCGCGTGCAGCGCAGGACCTGCAGCGCTTGCAGGGCGTGGCCAGCGCGACGGACGGTCGTGGTGTAAGTGCGCAGGAAATGGACCGCGCGCGTAGCGTGGCGAAAGTGGCGGCAGCGACTGCCGAACTGCAGCAACAGGCATTGGCGCTGGTGCAGCAAGGCCCGCGCAAGGAAGACATCGCGGCAGCCGAGGCGCAACTGCGGGCGGCCGATGCCCAGCTCGCCTTGCTGCAACACCAGATCGCGCAAGGCCAGCTGAAGGCGCCGGTGGCAGCGGTGGTGCGCTCGCGGCTGGTGGAAGTCGGCGACATGGCCGGTCCGCAACGCGCGGCGTTCGCGCTGGCGTTGACGCAGCCGAAGTGGGTGCGGGTTTTTGCCAGCGAGACCGAGCTCGGTCGTATCCGCAGTGGCCAGCTCGCGCAGGTGACGAGCGATAGCCACCCCGACAAGCCGGTGGCGGGCAAAGTCGGCTTCATCTCCTCGGTGGCCGAGTTCACCCCGAAGTCCGTACAGACCGAAGAGCTGCGCACCAGCCTGGTCTACGAGGTGCGCGTGGTGGTCGAGGATCCGCAGGATCAGCTGCGTCTGGGTCAGCCGGTGAGCGTGCGCCTGCAGGAAGCGGCACGCTGATGGAAGCGGCCACTGCCACGGTTGTCGCGGTCGACCTGCGCAAGTGTTTCCCGGCCGCCGATGGCGGGCAGATGGAGGCGCTGGCGGGGGTTTCCCTGAGCATGCGCAAGGGCGAGTTGACCGCGCTGGTTGGGCCGGATGGAGCCGGCAAGACCACCTTTTTGCGCATGGTTGCCGGTTTGCTGCGCGCCGATTCTGGCCAGCTGCAGGTGCTGGGCCATGACGTGGCAAGCCAGCTGCAGCAGGTGCAGGACTGCATCAGCTACATGCCGCAGCGCTTTGGCCTGTATGAAGACCTCAGCGTGCAGGAGAACCTGGATCTGTACGCGGATCTGCATGGTGTGCCTGCGGACGAACGCCATGCGCGCTTCGAACGCCTGCTGCAGATGACCGACCTGGCTGCATTCAGGCAACGCCCGGCCGGCAAGTTGTCAGGTGGCATGAAGCAGAAGCTGGGCCTGGCCTGCACCCTGGTGCGTTCACCGCAGTTGTTGCTGCTGGACGAGCCCAGCGTCGGCGTGGACCCGCTGTCGCGGCGCGAACTGTGGAAGATCATCCAGCAGCTGGTGCAGGAGGAGCAGCTCAGCGTGCTGGTCAGCACCGCTTACATGGACGAGGCTGAGCGCTGCGAGCAGATCTTCGTGTTGCATCAGGGGCGCTTGTTGGCGCAAGGCAATCCCGGCGCGCTGACCGACAAGGCACAGGGCCTGACCTGGGCGGTAGCGCCCGCGCCGACGCGGCAGCCGCGCGACCTGCAGGCGCAGCTGATCGACGATACCCGGCACGTGCTGGATGCGGTGCCGCGTGCCGGTTCCGTGCGTTTCATCCTGCAGCCTGGTGTGGCGCCGTCGGATATCGCTGCAGTGCTGCAAGGCGAGCAGCCGAGCCGACGACCGGCGGAGCTGGAAGACGCCTTCATGATGCTGCTGCGCGCGCAGGAGACGCCCGCATCGCTGCCGGCGGCCGAAGTCACAGCAAGCAAGATCCCCCAGGATGATGCGCCGGTCATCGTGGTGCGCGACCTGGTGCGTCGCTTCGGTGATTTCACCGCGGTGGCCAGCACCAGTTTCGATGTGCACCGCGGCGAGATCTTTGGCCTGCTCGGCCCCAATGGTGCCGGCAAGACCACTACCTTCCGCATGCTCTGCGGTCTGTTGCCGGCCAGCAGCGGGCATCTGGAAGTGGCTGGTCTGAATCTGCGCACTGCCCGAGCCCAGGCCCGCGCACGCATCGGCTATGTCTCACAGAAATTCGCGCTGTACGCCAATCTGAGTGTGCGTGAGAACCTGGAGTTCTTCGGTGGTGCCTATGGTCTTGGCGGCACGCAACTGCGCGAGCGTGTTGCCGATGCCATCAAACGTTTCGACCTGCAGGCGGATGCCCGCAGTGGCGACTTGCCGGCAGGCTACAAACAGCGACTGGCAATGGCGGTGGGCTTGCTGCATGCGCCGGAGATCCTGTTCCTGGATGAACCGACCAGTGGCATTGATCCACTGGCGCGGCGCGCCTTCTGGCGCACCATCACCGCGCTGGCGCAGCAGGGCGTGACCATCATCGTCACCACCCATTTCATGGAGGAAGCGGAATACTGCGATCGCATCGCCATCCAGGACGCGGGCGAACTACTCGCCCTGGGAACGCCGCAGCAGGTGCGTGAGCAGGCCGGCGCTGACGGCATCGACATGAATGCCGCCTTCATTGGCATCGTCGAGCAGGGCCGCGCGCAGCGCAGTGCCGCTGCCGGTGGCAAGGCTGCGTGATGTCCGGCTTCCTGTCCCGCCTATCGGCGCTGGTGCGCAAGGAGACCCGGCAGATGCTGCGTGAACGCAGCAGTCTTGCGGTGGGCCTGTTGTTGCCGGCGGCCTTGATCCTGCTGTTTGGCTACGGTTTGTCGTTCGATGTCAGCCACGCACCGGTAGCGGTAGTGCTGGATGAGCGCTCGCCGACCACGCAGTCGCTGGTTGCCGGGCTGCAGGGCTCGCCGTATCTGGCGCCGGTGCAGGTCGGCGACATGACGGCCGCGGTGGCCTTGATGCGGCAAGGCAAGGTTGGCGGCATCGTGCATGTGCCGGTGGATTTCAGCCGGCGCCGGGCTGAGGGCAGTGCGCAAGTGCAGCTGATCCTCAATGGCGTGGATGCCAACACCGCGCGTACGCTGGAAGGCTATGTGGGCGGTGCGCTGGCGACGCAGCTGCAAACCACGCTTGACAGGCAAGCCGGCAGCAGTTCGGGTGGCGGCGTCAGTGTTGTCCAGCGCATGTGGTTCAACGAGGCAAGCACCAGCACCTGGTACCTGGTGCCGGGTTTGATCGTTCTGGTGATGACCTTGATCGGTGCCTTCCTGACCTCGCTGCTGGTCGCGCGCGAATGGGAGCGCGGCACCTTGGAAGCACTGTTCGTCACACCGGTGCGACCGACCGAACTGGTGCTGGCAAAGCTGCTGCCATATCTGGGTATCGGCGCGATCAATCTGGCGATCTGCCTGCTGACTGCACGCTTTCTGTTCGAGGTGCCGATGCGCGGCTCGTTGCTGGCGATCGTGGTCAGCTCGCTGCTCTACCTGACGGTGTCGTTGCTGCTGGGGTTGTTCATTTCGGCGCTGACCCGCAACCAGTTCCAGGCCAGCCAGGTAGCACTGCTGACCAGTTTCATGCCAGCGATGATGCTGTCCGGCTTCGTATTCGATCTGCGCAACATGCCAGTCGCGGTGCAGGTCATCAGCCAGCTGCTGCCGGCCACGCATTTCATGGGGCTGATCAAGTCGCTGTTCCTGACCGGCGATAACTGGCCGCTGTTCCTGCAGAAGTCGGCCATCCTGTTGCTGTACGCACTGTTGTTGTTTGCGGGTACCCGCTCCAAGCTGCGCAAGAGGCTGGTGTAGGCATGGAAGCTATCGCGATCTATTTCAGGCGCATTGCCTTCCTGTGCAGGAAAGAGCTGATCACCCTGCTGAAAGAGCCTTCCAGTCGCGCCATGCTGTTCATGCCAGCGCTGATGCAGGCGTTGTTGTTTGGCTACGGTGCGACCTTCGATCTGCGCCATGTGCCGTATGCGGTGCTCGACCTCAGTGGCGGACAGGTGTCGAGCGAGCTGCTTTCGCGGATGGATGGCGCGGGCATGTTCGAGCGCACGGCAACGTTGGCTTCATCGGCGCAGATTGCTGGCGTGATCGACGCCAATGAAGTGTTGCTGGTGATCAGCATTCCAGCTGATTTCGAGCAGCGACTGGCCGCTGGGCAGAGTGCACCGTTGCAGTTGATCATGGATGGCCGCAACTCCACCACCGCGGGTGCCGCTGCCGGTTACATCGGTTCCATCGTCGCCGATTTCAATCGGGAACGGATCAATCGGGACCAATCCAGTCGAACGCAGTTGAACCAGATGGACGCCGCCGGTGGACAGGCGGTGCAGCTGGTCACACGCAGTTGGTACAACCCGAACCTGGAGTCGCGTTGGCAGCTGATGCCAGCGTTGATCGCCGCGCTGAGCATGTTGCAGACCTTGTTGATCGCCGCCTTGTCGGTGGCGCGCGAACGCGAACAGGGCACCTTCGATAACAGGGCACCTTCGATCAATTGCTGGTCACTCCGCTGACGCCGATGCAGATCCTGATCGGCAAGGCCTTGCCGTCGATTCTGGTGGGGCTGGTGCAGTCCACCATCATCCTGTTGATCATCCGTTTCTGGTTCCAGATCCCGATGGCCGGCTCGGTGGGCGTGTTGTACCTGGCGCTGGCGGTGTTCACGGTGGCCTCGGTAGGTATCGGCCTGTCGATCTCGGCGGTGGCCGCCAACATGCAGCAGGCGATGCTTTACACCTTCCTGTTGATCATGCCGTTGATGCTGTTGTCGGGCTTGATGACGCCGGTGGCCAATATGCCCAAGGTGCTGCAGGTGGCGACCTATGCCAACCCGCTGCGTTTTGGCATCGATCTGGTGCGACGGGTCTATCTGGAAGGGGCGGGCCTGCAGGACGTGGGCTTCAACTTCATCCCCATGCTGGCGGTGGCGGCGATCACCCTGCCGTTGGCGGCGTGGTTGTTCCGTAATCGGCTTACCTAGGACGCGATCCATGTTTCCCCAATTCCGCTCACTGTTGAACGTGCCGCTGCTGCTGTCGCCGCTTGCTGCAGGCCTGATGCTCGGCGGCTGCGCGGTCGGGCCGGACTTCGTGCGTCCGGACACGGCCGCCCCTGCCGACTGGACGCAGTGGCGGGGCGGTGACGCGTCACTAAATGCCGACGTCGGTACGCAGGCGCTGCGGCCGGAGTGGTGGACGCAGCTGTCCGACCCGACCCTGGATGAACTGCAACAACGGGCCTTGGAGGCGAACCCGGACCTGCGCACGGCTGCCTTGCACTTCGCCCAGGCGCGGGTGCAGCGGCGCACGATTGCCGCGCAGCGCGGTGTCGACGTGAACGCATCGGCCGGTGTCAATCGCCAGCGCCAAAGCGAGAACGGCGCGGGTACGCGCATGCTCGACCTCCTCAGTAATGACAGTGACGCACTGAAACAGCTGCTGGCCGAGCCATTCAATCTGTATCAGGCCGGCTTCGATGCGTCCTGGGAACTGGACCTGTGGGGCAGGGTGCGGCGTTCGATCGAGGCGGCCGATGCCAGTGTGGCGCAGCAGGCCGCGTTGTTGGATCTGGCCAGGCTGAGCGTCAGCAGCGAAGTGGCACGCAGCTACGTGCAGTTACGTGCTGCACAGCGCCAGATCGAGCTGGCACACGAGGACATTGCCGCATTGGAAGAGCGCCTGTCGTTGCTGCAGGCACGGGTCGACGGCGGCCTGCAGGATCATCTGGACCTGGACCGTCAGCAGGCCGATCTGGCGGCGTTACGCGCGCGCTTGCCCGGCCTGCTGGCCGAGGAAGCCGGCAGCAGCAACCAGCTTGCGCTATTGCTCGGCGAACACCCCGGTGCATTGCGCAGCCAGCTTGCAGCGCCAATGGTCGCGGCCAGCGACGCACTGCCGGATCTGTCGCTGGGCTTGCCATCGGAAGTGGCGCAGCGGCGTCCGGATATACGCGCGGCGCAGGCACGCCTGCAGCAGGCCACGGCCAACATCGGTGTTGCCCAGGCGGATCTGTATCCCAGCATCCGGCTTGGTGCGAAGTTCGGCTACGAGTCGTATCTGTCCGGTGAGTTCTCGGACTGGGGCAGCCGCACCTGGTCGATCGGCCCGGTGCTGAACCTGCCACTGTTCGACCACGGCCGACGCAAGAGTGTGGTGCAGCTGCGTGAACTGGAACAGCAGGAAGCCGCTGTGGCCTACCAGAAAACCGCGCTGCAGGCCTGGCAGGAAATCGACAATGCCTTGAACGGCTACGCCGCCGCCCAACAGCAACGCGCGCAGCTGCGTGTGCGCGAGCAGGCCACGGCGGATGCCTACAAGATCGCCCAGGCGCGGCACGATGCCGGCCTGATCGACTTCCTGGCGGTGCTGGACGCACGCAGAGGCTATCTGCAGACGCGGCGTGACCTGGTGGATAGCGAGGCACTGCTGCGCAGCCAGTTCATCGCGGTCAACAAGGCCTTGGGCAATGCGCCACCCGCGCGTGAGTGAGCAAGGGTCAAGAGGTTTTTGGCACTGCCAGCTTCGCGGCTTGTGCCGCTCCCACCGGCGAACAGCAGGCAGCACTCACGGCACGCCAGTACTCAGCGACGGCGCAACCAGAAGTAGATCGGCAGGCCGGCTACGATCAGTGCCACGCCCCACAACAAGGCCTCGCTGCCGATGCCGGCAATCGCGTACAGGCTGAAGAGCAATGCACCGGCAGCGGCGATGCGTGAAGCAATGCCGCTGCCGCGCCACAACCATGCAGCTGCACCAGCCAGGTAGGGCAGCAGGGTGGCAGCGGTGGACAGCAGCACCGAGAACTTGAACAGGTCCACCAGCGAGCGGTTGTAGTTGCAGATCACCAGCACGGTGGCCAGCAGGCAGCTGACGATGACGCCGAAGACCGGCGCACCGCGCTTGTTCTCGTGGGCAAAAGCGCGCGGCAGCACGCCGTCGCGGGCGGCGGCCATAGGCAGTTGTGCCGCCAGCAGCGTCCAGCCATTCAGTGCGCCCACGCAGGAGATGGCCATCACCACGGCCAGCAGCATGCCGGCGGTCGGCCCCCACAACGCGGCGGCGGCATCGGCCATTGGTGCGCTGGAACTGGCCAGCACATCGGCGGGCAGCAGTCCCAGTACGGTGGTGCAAGCCAGCACGGTTGCGATGCCAGCGATGGCGGTGCCGGCGACCGTGGCACGGGCGACGGTGCGCGGCGCGTCATGGACCGACTCGGCCGGGACCGTGGCGGCCTCCAGACCGATCATCGCCCACAGGGTCAGCGCCACGGTGGCGGCGGCAACGCTGCCCAAGGATTCGCCGGAAGGGTTGAAGGGTACGTAGTTGCTGGTATCCACCAGCCACAACGCGACCAGGCCGAACATCAGCAAGGGGACGACTTTCAATACCGTGGTTGCCAGTTGCAGGCGTCCGGCTTCGCGCACACCTATCAGGTTGACGCCAGCGCACAGCCACAGGGCGACCAGACCGCAGGCTGCAGCACGTACCGGGGTCGCGGTCAGGGCGGGAAAGATGGCACCGATGCTGCCGGCGAAGGCCACCGCAATAGCAGCAATCGCACACCACATTGAGATCCAGTAGCTCCACGCGACCAGAAAGCCGGGCAGCTCGCCAAAGGCGTTGCGGGCGAACACGTAAGGACCGCCGGTCTGCGGCCAGCGCTTGGCAAGCTGGGCAAAGGTGATCGCCAGCAGCAGCGCGCCGCACAGGGTGATGCTCCAACCGATCAGCGTTGCGGCGCCGTAGGGGGCGAGGGTGGCGGGCAACAGGAAGGTGCCCGAGCCGATCATGCTGCCCACAACCAGGGCGGTGGCGGACCAGAAGCCCAACGGGCGACGCGAAGTAGTCATAAATACAGCAACGGCAAAGGCTCGCGCCGGAGTACGGATGCCCCGGTAGAGCGTGAGGGAGGTGGCAGGCGCCGGTGGCGACCGCAGCAGGGTGGGGATTATGACGGTTTGCAGCCCCGACCGCGATGTGAAACCTGCCGGCAATGACCTTTGGCCCTTCCGGCAAGGCACGCCAGCGCTGACGCTGGCGGCCTTGTTCCCTGTTCTGGAAACCCCCGATGACCGTTCGACCGCTGGCGCTTGCCGTCTCGTTCTCCCTGGCCACCGTGCTGGCCGCCTGTTCACCGTCATCGCAGCCAGCGGCGGGTGACAGCAGTGCGCAGGCACCGCAGGCCGACAAGGCCGCGCAGCTGAACCAGCTGTACGCCGACTATTGGGAAGGCGTGCTCAAGCTGAACCCGCTGCAGGCCACCTTCCAGGGTGACAACCGCTACAACGACCAGCTGCCGGACTTCGGCTCGGCCGAGTTCCGCAAGCAGAGCCATGACTTCACCCAGGAGTGGCTGGACAAGGTGCAGAAGATCGGCGACGCCGGCCTGGCCGGGCAGGACCTGCTCAGCTACCGCATCTTCGTCGAGGAGCAGCAGCAGTCGCTGGAAGGGGAGAAGTTCCCGGGCTGGATGATGCCGGTCAACCAGATGGGCTCCACCGTCAGCTATGCGGTGATGCTGGGGTCGGGCCAGGTGGCGCAGCCGTTCAAGACGGTCAAGGACTACGACAACTGGTTGGCGCGTGCGGCGCGCATCCCGGTGCTGCTGGCGACCGAGAACGCCAATATGCGCGAAGGCATGAAGGCCGGCGTGGTGCAGCCGCGCGTGCTGATGGAAAAGGTGGTGCCGCAGTTCGACGACATCATCACCGCCAAGGCCGAGGACAGCCAGTTCTGGGGCCCGATCAAGCAGATGCCGGCCGACTTCTCGCAGGCCGACAAGGACCGCCTGACCGAGGCCTTCCGCACGCTGATCAACGACACGTTGATGCCGGCGATCAAGCAGCAGCGTGACTTCATCGCCAACGACTACCTGCCGGCCACCCGCGACACCGTGGGCCTGGATTCGCTGCCCGACGGCAAGGCCTGGTATGCCTTCAACGCCAAGCAGAGCACCACCACCGCGCAGACCCCGGAGCAGATCCACGAGATCGGCCTGAAGGAAGTGGAGCGCATCCACGGTGAAATCCAGAAGGTGATGGCCGAGGTGGGCTTCAAGGGCTCGCTGCAGGACTTCTTCACCTTCATGCAGAAGGACAAGCAGTTCGAGTTCAAGTCCGAGGCGGAACTGCTGGAGCATTACCGTGGGCTTGAGGCCAAGATCAATGCCAATGTGCCCAAGCTGTTCTCGCTGACCCCGAAGGCCGGTTTCGAAATCCGCCCGATCGAGGCGTTCCGCGCCAAGTCGGCTGCCGGTGGCGAGTACATGCAGCCCAGCGAAGACGGCACCCGTCCGGGCATCTTCTACGTGAACACCTACGACCTGCCGACGCGCAAGACCTGGGATGCCGAAGACCTGTTCCTGCATGAAGCCATCCCGGGCCATCACTTCCAGCTGGCGTTGCAGCAGGAACTGAAGGGCGTGCCGGCGTTCCGTCGTTTCGGCGGCGAGACCGCCTTCATCGAAGGCTGGGGCCTGTATGCCGAGAGCCTGGGCAAGGACCTGGGCGTCTACACCGACCCGTACAGCTACTTCGGCCGCCTGCAGGGTGAGCTGTGGCGTGCGGTGCGCCTGGTGGTGGATACCGGCCTGCACTCCAAGGGCTGGACCCGCCAGCAGGTGCTGGACTACATGTTCGCCAACTCCTCGGTGAGCGAGCCTGATGCCATTGCCGAAGCCGAGCGTTACATCGCCTGGCCGGGCCAAGCACTGGCCTACAAGACCGGTGAGCTGAAGATCCAGGAACTGCGCAAGCGCGCGCAGGACAAGCTGGGCGCGAAGTTCGACATCCGCGAGTTCCACGCCGAAGTGCTGAAGGACGGCTCGGTGCCGCTGGATGTGCTGGACGAAAAGCTCGACGCCTGGATCGCCGAAAAGTCCAAGTAAGCGGCCCCGCCGCCAACAGGTAGTGCCGAGCCATGCTCGGCAATGGCCCAGCCGGCAATGTCTCCGACCTGACACAGGCGGCATTGTCGGTTCTTCCTTGGATTGACCGGGCAAGCCCCTGTCGAGCATGGCGGCGGGTTTCGGTAGTGCCGAGCCATGCTCGGCAATGGCCTTGCCGGCAATGTCTCCGACCTGACACAGGCGGCATTGTCGGTTCTTCCTTGGATTGACCGGGCAAGCCCCTGTCGAGCATGGCGGCGGGTTTCGGTAGTGCCGAGCCATGCTCGGCAATGGCCTTGCCGGCAATGCCTCCGACCTGCCGCGGGCGGCATTGCCGGTTCTGCCTTGGGTAGATCGGGGAAGCCCCTGCCGAGCATGGCTGCGGGTTCTGGTAGTGCCGAGCCATGCTCGGCAAAGGCCTTGGCGGGAATGTCTCGGACCAGCGGCGTGCAGGATTGCCGGTTCTGTCCTGGGTTGACTGGGAAAGCCCCTGCCGAGCATGGCTCGGCACTACATGCAGCAGGTTGGGGTTACGTAGTGTTCCAATGGCAACCCTGCGTTATGCAACCCCGGCGTGGCACAGTGCAGGGCAATCTTCCGAGCCTGTTGGCGGTCTGATCGCGGGCCTGCTTCGCTCATCCACCGCGTACCGCTGATGACTCTTATCGTATCGCTGCTCCTGCCGCTGCTGGCCATCCTGTTCTGGTGGCCGGTCAAACCCCTGTCCACCTCCCAGCGCCGTTGGCGCACCGGCATCAGCCTGGCGTTGGCCTTGATCGGCCTGGGCTTTGCCACGCTATGGCGGCTGGACATCTTCAGCTATTCGGTCGAAGCCTGGATCCAGCTGGTGTTTGGTTGGGTGCTGGTGATGTTCATGCTGGTGCTGGTGTTCGTGCTGCTGCGCGAAGCCGGTTGGCTGCTGTCACGCCTGCTGCCGCGCGCATCACGCATGGCAACGTTTTGGCACGGCGTCGGCTTCAATCAGGGTGCGGCGCTGGTAATCGTGTTGCTGGCCACGCTGGGCATCTACAACGGTCTCAAGCCACCGCAGGTACACGAACGTGATCTTGTCGTGCCGAGCCTGCCAAAGGAGATGGACGGTCTGCGTGTGGCGGTATTGGCCGACCTGCATATCAGTCCGGTCAAACGCGCATGGCGTACCCAGCGCATCGTCGATGCGACCCTGGCGGTCAAACCTAACATGATCGTGTTGCCCGGCGACATGGCCGACGGCGGCCTGGAGGACAGTGGTCGATTTGCCGCGCCGCTGGCGCAGTTGAGGGCGCCTTATGGCGTCTGGTTGGCGCCCGGCAACCATGAGTACTACTACGACTACAGCGCCTGGATGGCGCATTTCCGGCAGATGGGCCTGGGCGTGCTGGAAAACCAGACCGCGCTGCTGAACATCAACGGCCGCACGCTGGCGGTCTCCGGCATCGGTGACCTGGCGGCGCTGAAGCCGAGCTCGTACATGCACGGTGGGCTGGCACCGGACATGGCAGCCGTGGTCGCCGGTGGCCGAGATAGCGACGTCCATATATTGCTGGCCCACCAGCCGAAGCAGGCGCGTGCAGCTGCGGCAACCGGCGCGATCGACCTGCAGGTATCCGGGCATACCCACGGTGGCCACATGTGGGGCTTCGACCGCTGGGTGGTGGCGCCGTTCAACCACGGCTATGTGCGTGGCGAGTACCGGGTGCAGGACATGACCTTGTTCGTCAGCAGCGGCGTCGGCCAGTGGGATGGTTTCACCGCGCGTCTTGGCGTGCCTTCCAGCATCGACGTGCTGGTGCTGCGCAGCCCAGCCAAGTAACCACTCCGTACTTGTGGGAGCGGCGTGAGCCGCGAAGCTGGCGTTGCTCAGCCTGTTGGCAGCTTGGCGATCTGATGATTCGCTTGCTTCGCGGCTTATGCCGCTCCCACAAAAAGCAGGGTCCGACGTCAGTTCGCTCAGGTATCGAGGTCAGCGTCGCTGTCTCCAACATTCCTGCGTTTGTCGGGCATCAGTTTCGGTAGCGTGCTCACGACTGCCAAAGCGGCAATCGTGGTGATGAAGGCCACCATTTCCATGCCCATGCCGGCGGCCATGCCGATGGCGGCCGTCATCCAGATACCAGCCGCGGTGGTCAGGCCCTGGATGCGTTCCTCGTTGTCGAGCTTGAGGATGGCGCCTGCGCCGAGAAAGCCGATGCCAGAGACGATGCCCTGCATCACGCGGGTGACATCGGCGCCCGAAATGCCCATCTGCAAGGGTGCCAGTACGAACAGCGCGGAACCTACCGACACCAGGATATGGGTCTTCAAGCCGGCGGCGCGCCCTTTGCGCTCGCGTTCCAGGCCAAGCAGTCCGCCGAGCACGATGGCGGTGGCCAGCCGCGAGACGATGACGGTCAGTGTGCCCACATCGGGAATGGCAAATTCGGCGGCCAGCGCCTGACCGATTTCTTCGGTGATGCTCATGCGTAGGCGTCCTTGGTTGCGGTCGAAGGGCGGGCGATGGTGGTGATCGTGCGCAGGGATTGCTTTACCGGTAGTGATGCCGATGTGCTGCTGGCGTGAAATCTGCGCCGCCCGGATCAGATCCTTCCGGCCGGCACCACATAAAAAGACGGCCCCTTGTGGGGGCCGTCTTACTGTCTATCGCTCAAGCGATCAAAACGTGATCTGGTCGAAGCGTTCGACCCGGGTGTGGCCGTGGGTGGCTTCGCCGGTGCGCGGCTGCGGGTAGTCGCTGAGACGGTCGACCAGCACGGTCTGCAGGCCGGCTTCACGGGCGGCGTCCAACTCTTCGACCACGTCGGACAGAAACAGGATCTCGGCCGGGGCGATGTTGATGGCCTTGGCGATGTGCGCGTAGCTGGGTGCTTCGCGCTTGCCGCCGACTTCGGTGTCGAAGTTGCCGGAAAACAGGCTGTTCAAGTCACCCGCATCGCTGAAGCCGAAGAACAGCTTCTGCGCCGGCACCGAGCCGGAGGAATACACGTACAGCGGCAAGCCGCTGGCCTGCCAGCCGCGCAGCACGTCAGCGACTTCCGGGTACAGGTGGGCGGTGTAGTCGCCGCTGCGGTAGCCGCTGTCCCACAGCATGCCTTGCAGTGCCTTGAGTGCGGTGTGCTTGCGGTCCTGGTCGATCCAGCCCTGCAGGGTTTCGACGATGACCTCGTCCTGGCAGGCACTGGCGGAAATTTCAGTGGCCACCGCGTCCAGCCACTGGCGGACCTGTGGTTCATTACCGTGGGCCTGGACGAAGCCGGGCAGGGCGTTGCGGGCATACGGGAACAGCACTTCCTTGACGAAGGAGATGCTGGAGGTGGTGCCTTCGATGTCGGTGAGGATGGCTTTGATGGTCATGCGGGTTTTCCTGCATGGTGCTTTTGGGCACGCATGCCTGGTTGACGAGGATTGGGGGAAAGAGCCAAGAGCTGCCCTCACCCCAACCCCTCTCCCGTGGACGGGAGAGGGGCTTCAGGCAAAAGCGGGCTCTATGCCGCGCTGGGCTCGTAGCGCGGGAAGCGCTGGGCGATGTCGGTGCCGGTGAAGTGGCCGACCCAGCCGTCCGGCTCGGTGAAAAAGCGGATGGCGGCAAAGCTGGGTTCCTCACCCATGTCGAACCAGTGGTTGACGCGGTCGGGGACGGCGATCAGGTCGTCCTTGACGCATTCCACCTCATAGACCTTGTCGTCCACGTGCAGGGTGAACAGGCCCGAGCCGGCGACGAAGAAACGCACTTCGTCTTCCTTGTGGTAATGCTCGTCGAGGAACTTCTTGCGGATATCGGCGCGCGCCGGGTTGTCCGGGGCGATCGAGGCCACGTCCACGCTCTTGAAGCCATGCTCGGCCACCAGGCGGTCGATGTCCTCGCGGTAGGCGGTGAACACTTCTTCCTGGCTTGCGCCCGGGGCCACCGGGTGCTTGGCCTGCCAACGTTCAAAGGTGACGCCAATCTTCTTCAGTTCGGCGGCGATGACGGTGCCGTCGCGGCTGTCCAGCAGCGGTGCGTCCGGGGCGGTGTCGTTGAAAATGCGCAGTCGGCTCATGGGGGGACTCGACGTAGTAAGGGAGAAGATCAGGCGTGGCCGCGCAGGCGGCGCAGTTCCAGCTCACAATGCAGCAGGAACTCGAAGGCTTCCAGGTGGCGGCGGGCTTCGGCCATGTCGCGGCCCCAGGCATACAAGCCATGGCCGTCGATCAGGTAGCCCCACATCGGCCCCTTGTCGAGCTCGGCCTCGACCTGGGCGGCCAGCGCGTCCATGTCCTGGGTGTTCGGGAACACCTTCAGGTCGACTGCGGTTTCGTGGGTGGCGTTGCCGTGCAGGGCCTTGAGCAGTTCATAGCCTTCCAGGCGGATATGGCCGTCGCTGCCATACAGGCGCGAGGCGATGGTCTGCATCGGCGAATGCGTATGCAGCACGCAGCCCACTTCCGGGAAGCGAGCGTAGAGCTGGGTGTGCAGCAGGGTCTCGGCGGATGGGCGCAGCGGGCGGCCCACGGCCTTGCCGTCGAAGTCCACCACCATGATGTCGCTTTCGATCAAGCGGCCCTTGTCCTTGCCGGACACGGTGATGGCCGCATGGTTGTCGTCCAGCCGGTGCGAGAAGTTGCTGCTGGTGGCAGGCGTCCAGCCGGCCTGGGCCAGTTCACGGATGTTGTCGATCAGCAGCTGGGCCAGTTCGCTCAGTCGCTGGGCGTCGTAGGGGACAGTAGGCGCGTTCATGCCGCCATTCTACTAAGAACGCCCCAAGGTTCATGCATGTATCCGGATGGAACTGATGTTGGCATGGAATAAGCAGGAAACCGCCAGCCACGGCCCTTAGCCACGTAGCCCGGGTAAGCGAAGCGCACCCGGGGCCTTTCGAGCAGCGCCGTAGCCCGGGTAAGCGAAAGCGCACCCGGGGCCGTCCGCGGATGCCTGTCGCCAAGCTCCCGGGTGCGCTTTGCTTACC
>NZ_JBRREA010000069.1:0-20300 GCF_056759975.1 Stenotrophomonas sp. STEN031 | reverse complement strand
ACAACAGACCTGACAGTGCCTTGGGAAAGCCCCTGCCGAGCATGGCTCGGCACTACAACAGACCTGACAGTGCCTTGGGAAAGCCCCTGCCGAGCATGGCTCGGCACTACAACAGACCTGACAGTGCCTTGGGAAAGCCCCTGCCGAGCATGGCTCGGCACTACATCCCAGCCCTTGGCCTTTGGCATAGGGCCGGACACAAACAAAAACACCGGCCATTGGCCGGTGTTTTCAATTCAGCAGCAACAGCCCAGAGGCTGCGCCGCCAACGCCTTACTTACGCTTTTTACGCACGTAGAGCACCAACGAGTGCTCTTCCAGCTCAAAACCGTGCTCCGCCGCGATCTTCCGCTGCAGTTCCTCGATTTCCGGGCTTTCGAACTCGATGATTTTGCCCGAGTCCACGTCCACCATATGGTCGTGGTGGCCGCCGCGGTCCAGCTCGTAAACCGCCTGGCCGCCTTCGAAATTGTGCTTGAGGACCAGCCCCGCCGCCTCGAACTGGGTCAGCACACGGTAAACCGTGGCCAGCCCGATCTCATCACCGCAATCAAGCAACTGGCGGTAGATGTCCTCGGCCGTGAGGTGGTGTTGGTGGGGGGTGTTCTGTTCAAGCAAGGCAAGGATGCGCATCCGCGGATGCGTTACCTTCAAGCCGACTTTGCGCAGGTCATTGGATTCCATAGCCATCGTGTTCATTGGCGGTTTAACGCCAGTTATCTCCGGTCAGATCGCGCTGGGTGCCGGGGAGTGTATCATCGACCCGATTTCCTCAACTGCCCTAGCTAATGCGCAACCTCCTGTTGATCGCCGTTGTCGCCCTGTCCACTACTGGCTGCGGCATCATCTACAAGCAGCCCATCTATCAGGGCAACCTGATCCGTGAACAGTCCGTGGCGCAGTTGCAGGTCGGCCAAAGCAAGCAGCAGGTCAATGCCCTGCTCGGCACGCCGTCCATTGCCGACCCGTTCCACGCCCAGCGCTGGGACTACACCGCCAGCCAGCGCGTGAACCGCCTGGGCAAGACCGAGGTGAAGAACTTCACCGTGTTCTTCGAGAATGACCAGGTCACCCGCTGGGAAGGCGACTACTTCCCGACCCAGGATGCCGACCTCGCCCGCAACAGCGTGCGCCAGTTCGGCCGCAACCTGGCCAAGGACAAGAAGAAGGGCGGCCGCTGATCCAGCGCACCCGCCGCAAGATCAATCGCCGCCGCGCGCTCGCCGGCGGCGATTTTCTTTGGGGTCGGCCAGCAAAGGACGCAGCAACTCCACCCGGTCACCTTCCTGCAGCAACTGCTGAGGACGCGCCAGCACGCCGTGCACCGCCATTGCCACCGCTTCCGCAGCGCCGTCGAGCGCCGCCTCGGCCACCGCATCGGCGACCGTACAGCCCTCAGGCAGCTCAAGCTGCCGCTGCTGGTAACGGCCCGGCCAGGCCAGCACCACTTCCACACGCATCGCTCAGGGCTCCTGGTCGGCCACGCGCACGAAATCGTTGACCATGCGGTCGGCCAAGCCCTGGAATCCCAGCGCCAGGGCTGGACCCAGCAGGCGTGAGGTCGGCTCAAACTCCAGCTCGAGGCTGACCTTGCAGGCGCTTTCGGACAGGGAATGGAACTCCCAGCGGCCATGCAGGCGCTTGAACGGGCCATCACGCAGCTTCATATCGATGCTGTGCGGGCGTCGCAAGCTGTTTTCGGTCATGAACCAGGTACGGAACGAGCCCAGGCCCAGATCCAACCGGGCCACCAGGCGATCCTCGCCCTGCTCCAGGATCTCCGCCTTGTCACACCAGCGGAACCGCCCGGGATAGGCGGCAACATCATTGACCAGGTTGAACATGCGCTCGGCGGAGTGTTCGACCAGCGCGCTGCGACGAATGGTAGTCATGGCAATACAGAAAGTGTTCGGGGAGCCCCCGAATCGGAGACAATACGGAAATGAGCACGAAACACAGCAAGGATAAAGCAAAGAACGGGAAGGCCGACAAAACCATCTCGTTGAACAAGCGCGCGCGCCACGAATACCACCTGGAAGAACGGGTCGAAGCGGGCCTGGTGCTGCAGGGCTGGGAGGTCAAGGCCATCCGCGCCGGCCGCGGCAACATGACCGACGCCTACGCCTATGTGAAGGACGGCGAGATCTACCTGATCGGCGCGCAGATCACACCGTTGATCCAGGCATCCACCCACACCATTCCGGAAGACCGCCGGCAGCGCAAACTGCTGCTGCACCGTCGCGAGATCGACAAGCTGATCGGCCGCGTCGAGCGCGACGGCTACACGCTGGTGCCCACCGCGATGTACTGGAGCAAGAACAAGATCAAGCTCGAGATCGCACTGGCCAAGGGCAAGCAGAACCACGACAAGCGCGACACCGCCAAGGAACGCGACTGGGCCCGCGAAAAGCAGCGCGCGATGCGTGCGCACAACCGCAACGCCTGATGTTGACGCAGCGCGCGATGCAGGTCGCCAGCGCGCAGGATGCGCAGGCGCTTTGTTCGCAGCTGCTGGCCTTCAATCGCAAGGCCAGCGGCAATGGCTTCGACGAGCTGCCCTTGCAGCTGGCCATCCATGACGCAAACGGCAAAGCCTGCGCCGGCCTACTCGGCGACATCTGTGCAGGCTGGCTTGCCATCCATGTGCTGTGGGTTGATCCGGAACTGCAGGGCCAGGGATTAGGCAGCCAATTACTGTTGGAGGCCGAGCAACAGGCCAAAGCCGCAGGCGCACACAGCGTAGTACTGGACACCTTCGACTGGCAGGCCGAAGGTTTTTATCTTCGCCACGGCTACGAGATCTTCGGCCGCCTGCCCGATTTTCCGCCCGGCCATGAGCGTATCTACCTGCGCAAGAGGCTTTAACCCATCAATATCCGGCGCAGATCGCTTCGCCGGGTTCCGGGTGACTGCAAGGCCGCGTACAACACGCTCAGGTTGACCACCTCGCCCAACTCAGGCGCTTTGCGATCATCGCCACCCAACCACTGCCGCGCATCCTCGGCAGCCTCAGGCGGCAACATGGCCAGAATCGCGGCATCGTCCAGATCATCAACCTGTGACTGCAGCGCGCGCGCAAACCGCAGCACCCGCCCGGTATGCACCACCATCTGCGCCAAACCCAAGGCCATCGCCACAATAGCTACCCGCTCGACACCCGCAGGCGCGAGCCCGGACCAAGGCGACTGCAACAACAAAAGCAAAACAGCAGCCAACAGATAGACGCCCAACCAACGCCGGCGCACCTGCCTAACCCGGCCCAGCAGCACGCCACACAACAACAGCACCAGCGGCGCAAACTGTGGCCAATAGCCATGTCCAAGCCACGCCGCGATCAACACCACACCCATCAGCAACACGTAAAGCAGAACAGGCGCCAACGCCCGTTGCCGAAACCCGGCCCCGACTCCAGCCGCCAACAATCGCAGGTTGCGCGGATCGCGCTGCTGCATCCCAACCCTCTGCTCGTAAACGTGATGGCCACCATGGTCCGTCGGCGGACGTCGCAGAAAGGTCGGCACGGCGTTAAGTCTCACTCTGCGTGTTCAAGTTGATGCGCAGCCGCAAGTAGTCATGGAGATGGTTGCCTAGACTAGCGCCCCACCAAGGAGTTCTTTGACGATGGATCGCTGGTACACCGCAACGCTGTTGTCGCTGATCGTTCATCAGATAGATGCCGCCTACTGGCACGAATGGGACATGTTCCATGTGCCCGGCGGCATTCAAGGCTTTCTGCTGTTCAACACGCTTGCAGTTGGTCTGCTGCTCCACGGCTACCGGCAAGCCACGCTCCGCACGCCCCAAGCAAGGCGTTATGCCCTGCTCTGTGGCGGCATTGGCGTACTTACCGCCCTGCTCCATGCCGGCTTTGCCGCTGCGGGGAACGACCAGTTCGGCCTCCCACTTTCGGTCGTGACCATCGTCACCTGCCTGACAAGCGGCGCCGGCCTTTTGTTGAAAGCCCGGCAAAATCCAAATTCACGCGGGTGACTGTTCAGGGTTTTCCCTGTAGCATTCGTTTCGTCAGCGAGGCTGTGGTCAGAACATCGTCCAGAGCCCTCATGAATCAACGTCTTACCGGGGGTGCACTGGTTTCGACGGGGGTTGTGAAGTCGCTTGGCGCATGCCGAGGGGGTAGCTTTCCTCGTAAATCCAGCTGCAAAACTCTAGTTGCCAACGACGACAACTACGCTCTCGCCGCTTAAGGCGTAAGCCCCGAACCCACTTGTGCCCGTGCTCGTGGATGTAGGGTCATTATCACGGAACCGGCTGTGACGGCTGCCTGTCAGTCACGGCTTAACCAAAACAGGCTGGTCCTGGGGTGCGCTTTGCACACCGTGCTGCCACAGGACGAGACCCAACGGTGAGCTAAGCATGTAGTGCCGGGGATGGAGTGCCTTCGGACGGCGGTTCAATTCCGCCCACCTCCACCATTAGATGGGCCGTCAAGGTCCCGATCAGGCCGGAAACCCAATAGCAGCACGGGTTTCCGGCCTTTTTTGTGTCCGCGTCTGTGCGCTGTTGTGCGTTTCAGTCTATGCGACGGTGGGGGTACAACATGGGGTATCTGGGGGTTACCCCGGAGTCGATACCCCCAATACCGCCCGAGTCCACATGCCCCTGTCCGATCTCGCAATTCGCCGCGCCAAGCCCGGTGACAAACCCCTGAAGCTCTCTGATGGCGGCGGCCTGTACTTGCTGCTTCAGCCGACCGGTGCGCGCTACTGGCGCTGGAAGTACCGCATAGCCGGCAAGGAGAAGCTCCTCGCCCTGGGCATCTACCCCGATGTCCCGCTTGCCCTAGCCCGCCAGCGCCGCGAGGACGCCCGCCAGTTGCTGGCCAGAGGTGTCGACCCCGGCGAGCACAAGAAGGCGGCAGCCGCTGCCCGCGCCGAACTGGGCGCCAATACCTTCGAGGTGATCGGCCGGGAATGGCTGACAAAGCGACAGTGGGTGGAGAGCTACCGGATCAAGGTTGCAGCCTGGCTGGACAACGACGTGTTCCCGTGGATCGGCAGCCGGCCGGCAGCAGAGCTGGAGGCTACCGATTTTCTGGCCGTGGCCAGGCGTGTCGAAGGGCGCGGGGCGATTGAGTCCGCTCACCGCATCATGCAGAACTGCGGCCAGGTCATGCGCTACGCCATCGCCACCGGCAGGGCCAAGCGGAACCCAGTCGCCGACCTGCGCGGCGCCCTCGCCTCGCCGCCTGACAATTCATTCGCCGCGGTCACCGACCCCGACGAGCTCGCGCCCTTGCTCAGGGCAATGCATGGCTACAGCGGCACAATGGTCGTCAGGTGTGCACTGCAAATGGCGCCTATGGTCTTCCTGCGCCCAGGTGAGTTGCGGCAGGCCGAATGGGCCGAGTTCGATATGGACGCGAAGACCTGGACCATCCCGGCGTCACGCATGAAGATGCGCCGACCCCATTTGGTGCCGCTGTCGGACCAGGTGCTGGCGGTGCTGGAGGAGATCAAGCCGCTCACCGGCCGCGGTCGCTACGTGTTCCCTTCTGCCCGGTCGCGCGAAAGGCCGATGTCAGAGAACGCGGTGACGGCTGCGCTGCGCCGCATGGGCTACGAGACCGGCACGGTTACTGGCCACGGATTCCGCGCCACGGCCCGCACGATCCTGGACGAGGTACTGGGCTTCAGGCCCGACATCATCGAGCACCAGCTGGCGCATGAAGTACGCGACCCGAATGGCCGGTCCTACAACCGGACATCACACCTGCCGGAACGCAGGAGGATGATGCAGGAATGGGCTGAATACCTGGACAAGCTGCGGGCTCAGCCGGCCAAGTCCATATAGTCGCCCTCCCAGCGGGCAGCCATCGCCTCGAACTTGGCAGCCTCACGCCGCAGCCTGTCGGCGCCGGCTCTGCACAGGCGCCTCGATCGCCAATCGCCAGACGCTGCCGCGTCCACCTGCCGGGCTTGGTCCCACAGTGATGCCGCCCGCTTTCGTGCCCACTGGGCCTTCCTGCTTGTCGTCGTCATGGGCCAATACTGACGCCGGTCAATCGCACCGATCGCGACGCCGCCAACGCTGGCTGAAGGGAGTGCAGAGCTTGGCTCGGCACTCCCCGCCGGAATAGATCGAGGAACAATTTGCGGTCCGAATTGTCGTTCGCCTGCAGTGCCGAGCTTAGCTCGGCACTTTCACCTCGCGGGCCGGCCGGCTGACGCAGATCGATGCGTGGAGGCCCTCGGGGACTGGAGACGGACCGCTCCATGACAGCGAGTTACGACTGCCAGGGATGCTGGACGTAATGTGTTGTCCAAGCGGAACGTGACGTAGCGCTGAAATTCCCGAAACGCGAACATGCTGCTAACTGTCTCTAAGATGACTATTTCGGCTTTGTTACAGCATCTATTTGCGGAGTCCGCTGATAGGCTGAAACCTCACTCAGAGAGGTTGAGAACATGCTTACAGAATTGGAAGTGCCGCTGAAGTTCTACGGCAGCGTGATGCTTGTGATCGCCTCTTTGCGGGCAGAGGTCGAACGCGAACTAGCCCGCATAGGTGCGGCAGGAGAGTGGTTCGTTGCAGTTCATGGAATCGGGCCTGACCAGGATCACGGCGATGGTGGCCCGACTGCTCCAGCGGCTCTTTGGTCGCTGGTTGTTGAAAACCCGGCCGACGTTTCTGCTGTGCAGGCCTGGATAGACGCGAGAAACTGCACTCCCGCTGATTGACTGTATGAGACCGTCATCGCCCCCACTTCTTCTGCGCGATTACGGCGGTTTCACTTCGCAGCCTGGCTTCATGCCTCCGCACCCACTCCTCGCAGCCCGCCCTGCCGGTCACGTAGCTCTGGCAGGGCCGCGCCGGATGCAGAACAGCCCTTTCTGGTGGAGGCAAGTGATAGTCCAGGTTGACGAACCACGACCCGTCCAGCCGTTCAACCAGCCGGGAGACGGCCAGGTCGTTGACGTAGATGGCCGTCAGCTGGCTTTCGAAGTCAGCGACCTTGGCCCATTTGAAGTCGTTGGGAAGCATGGCCCATTGTGGACCCTCTCTGTCTCAAAAGCTGGGAACTGGCCTGTCCACCACCCTCCAAAGCCGTTGAGATAGTCGATCTCAGCCAGTGAGCCGCGGCGGCCGGATCATTCGGCTATGGCAACCACCTCCCTACCCGCCCCGTTTGTTTGGCGCGACCACTTCGACGGGCAAGCACTTGTCCTGCGCGACCGAGCAATCGCCACTCTATTCCCCTTGTCGAATGGCCACGTGCGCTGCACCCGCAAGCTGCATACCCGGCATATGACGCACTCGTTCCACGACGATTCGGCGCAGGCCAAGCGGTTCGTCGAAGCCTGGGCGCGTCGGTGGGAGCGCGAGATTGTGGATCTCTACAACGGCTTGGCTGTCTCCACCTACCAGGCTACTTACGCCCATGAGGCGCGCAGCGACCAGGCCGTGTACGTCCCGGCGAGGAAGCCCCGCCGGCGCAAACGCTAAGGGTCGCCGGCACACAGGGGGCTGCATGCCGGCGGCGATCAACCAGCCAATCCGCGCCATCCTTGCCACGGAGCAGGAGTACGCCTGCAGGAACAGGGTGGCATTTCAGGTGGACGCCGACAGTCCTGCGATTGCTCACTCGAGCGTCAGGCAGCGATCTTGTGCTCGTAGAACGGATGCCGCTTGTCGTCGAAGATCGCGTACAGCGCCTGCAGGTCGGCCGCGTCCGGGTTGAGCCAAGCCTCGATGCGCTGAAGCCCCTAAGCATTGCGCCCCAACAACCCCCTGAGCACCACCGCTTCGTTGTGTAGCTCGTCCTTGGCAGCGTACACAAGCGTGAGCTGCTTCTCCCTGGCCACGGCCTGAAGCTCCGGCCATGCTGAGTTGCCTTTCAGCTCCTGGCGGTAGCGACGCTTGAACTCCGTCCATTTCTCCGGGTCGTGCGCAAACCACTTGCGCAGCTCGGTTGATGGGGCAACCTCCTTGAGCCACATATCGATCTTGGCATTTGCTTTGGAAAGCCCGCGCGGCCAGAGTCGGTCCACAAGAACCCGATAGCCATCGTCAGCCCTTGGTTCCTCATAAGCTCGCTTCAGCATCACATCCATAGCCCTCTCCTTGCGGTGGCAAAGGAAACACTACTGTCCGGATCAGAGCCATGGTGAACATTTCCAGCCGACCGGTGCTACGATTTTGCCACCAAGGACTCAGGTGCCGTCCATGATCGATTCGGCTACTACAACCTGCCTGACCCCTGCAGAGCTGGCAGAGCTGCGCAGGGCATTTGAGCGGTATGGAACGGGCGATGGTTTCTGGATCAACTACACAACGATCCTGGACAAAGCAACCGCTAGAGAAGGGTGCGACCGACACCTCGCAAACGACGAAATGAGAGCCGCATTCCGGAAGTGGGCGAAGGAAGACCCGCGATTCTTGTAGGTGCCAGATGGCCAGGCAGAGTTCCTTTGCAGGCCAATCTGCGCTATCCCGCTGCGATCGAATAGTGCACGCACGCCGATCCGAAGACCCGCTCCTCACCTTCACGGCGCACAGAAGGGGCACGGGCATACTCCGTTGGACTACAAGCCGCAGGGGGGGGGCCGCAATGCACTACTCGGAATTGCGCAACAAACTGGAGGGGATTGCCTGCGAGCTGATCACGCACGCCCATGGCTTGTCCCAAGCTGAACGGACCGTCCGACTGCATGAGATCGGGCTGCTTGCTGGCCAGACCCTCGCAGCCGCCGAAGGCCTTCCCAATGCAGCAATAATTTCAGCTTCGATTGATTCATTACTGCATCGCGTACAAAGCCAGGTAGGCGCCATCGAGCAGCGTGACATTATCCGCGGACGAGATCCGCTTGGGGGGAAACGGTTAGTTGTCCCAAGTTCCCACTAAAAAAGCCCGGCGAACCGGGCTCCGGTGCTACTCCCCAGTAGTGCGCGACATGATGCCCGCGGACGACGGGGCGGTCAATTCAAGGGCACCGCGGCAAAGAGAGAGCGATCGGCCAGCCGCCTAGGAACTGACAGCCTCTACGTCAGTTCCTGCTCAGGGCCATTCGGAAAAAAATTATCCCCGTACCAGCCCAAAGGACAATCATCGAGACGAAGGCGAAGGAATGCTCGCTCCACTTGAGCGTCTCATGCAATCCTCCACCGAAAATTCGAACTTGGCCCTGCAGGAGCCCGCTAACTGCCATGACACCACAAGAGGCAGCTACAGCGAATGCAGAGACTGCGAACACGACTTGAAGAAATAAACTACGGCGCCTATCGAAGCGCGAACGAACATGTTGACCTATGGTCGGCATCATCGGCGATCATCCTTGTTCTACAAAGCTTCCAAGAGCGGACAGCCATCTAAAAACCTGTGCTGCTGCACTACAGCATACCGTTTTGACCATAAGCTAAACAGTAAGGAAAAACCTGACGCGACTCATCCGCAGCATCGCGCGATGTTCAAATTGAGATCGCTATTCGCATTAGATGCCGGCACCACGACGAGCCTTGCGGGCGTCACACACGCATTAGAAATGCGCGGCCGGCGGGCCGGAGTTTGGGCTCGCGGCGCAACAGGACGGCCCGTTTTTTAATGAAAAACGGCAATGATTCCTGCTTTCTCTAAACTATTGGCTCACCGTAAGACAGTCAAGTAGTGACCTCCAAGTTCCATGGATTGGGCCGAGCCTTGGGACGACAAAGGCTGCGTACTCCCGAGAGTCATCAGCTGGAACTCCGCTCCCCCGCCGACCGAGGTCCACAGCCTATACGTAAGCTGAACACCATCCACTGAAATGACTGGGATTTCACATAGATGAAGAAATGATTGCAGTCCGCCAGCACCGACGGTGCCTAGAACCAATCAGAGGGAGAATTTCGATGGGGTCAGTCGCAATGTATCTGGAAGGACCGGGCCAAGAGCGTCGCGCGGTGAGCATACTTTCCCACCAAAACAAGCGATTGTTTACTGGAAGCGTTGACAGCATCCGCATCAGGGATCGTTCGATCTCAGAAATCGAGGTGAAGACCTTGGTGGATGAGAATGGAAAAATTGCCATTCAAACGGATTACGATGGATTTCGGTTCAAGTATCCCGATTCCGAGATCCATTGGAGTTTAGTAATTGGGTGACCTTGGGCCCGGCTCACGCCGGGCTTTGATCAGGCCAGCGACGACACATCAACTTCACCCTCCTCAGGATAGCGTTAGGCCTCATAGGCTAGTTCGTGGAGGCTGCATGAATACCGCGCGATCTCACTACCGCCGACCTTCGCTTTGGATATCCGTCTTTTGCACCGGACTTGGTGCGGTGCTGGTAACCGTCATCCAAGCGGCTCTGTAAGCCAACGTCAGCTCTGTCTCGAAGGCACATACCAAAGTTCTACTTGCGCTCACTCGCACACCTGAACAAACCTACGCTGCAGCAACGAGAGACGAGCGCTAGGCTCATCTTCAATGGCATCACTAACAGACCTACGTGCACTCGCCCGCGCTCTCCCTAATGCGCCTGGCATGTACACCTTTCATGGAAACGGCGGAGTGCCCTTGTATATCGGCAAGAGCATCCATATCCGCACTCGCGTCCTCGACCATCTGAGATCCGCAAATGATGCTCGACTGAACAGTTCAACTGTCAGATTCTCATTCATTCGCACAGCTGGCGATATCGGCGCTCAGCTACTCGAAGCGCAACAAGTCAAACTCCACCAACCACTGTACAACCATCGTCTGAGGCGTAGCCGGAGACTGTGCACACTGAAGTTTGAGCATGGTGAGCTCACCATTGCCAACGTCCACGAGGTGGGTGGTGCGCCCAGTTATGGCCTGTTCGCAAGCAGGTTTGCCGCCATCGAAGGCCTGCGAGCTATCGCCGACGATCACCTGCTTTGCTACAGCCGGCTTGCTATCGAGAAGCTGCCGGCCGGACGCCCCTGCTTTCGCCACTCGATTCGTAGGTGCCTTGGAGTTTGTTGCGGAAAAGAGACCGAGGATGCGCATCGACATCGCCTTCTCTCCGCCCTTGTCGAACGCCATGTCCAAGCATGGCCCTACCCTGGCGCCATCGGGATCATTGAACGCTCCCCCGACCTGCAGCAGATTCACGTGGTCCGCAACTGGTCCTATCTCGGAAGCGCGTCCGACCAGGCCGCCGCGAAAGAGCTGTCCAAACCGGCCGCTGGCTTCGATCGTGATGGCTACAAAATATTGGTGAAGCCACTCATATCCAAGACGGTAGAGCTCATCGAACTACCTTAGCTATGGATCGCTGCGCCGTTAGCCTGTCACGGGGAAGGGTGGGGGCTCCGTCGCAGTACCACCTGGCCAAGAGCCGCAGCGCGATCAGCTGCAAATGCAACGCTTTTTCGGCCGCAGCAGACCGGCACCGAAATAAACACACATGAACGGCGAGAATGTGCCACTCTCGGCACCTACGAAATCGCCACCACCGGAACAAAAGAATGCCTTATCACGCGATTGCTTATGCGAGCACTGCAGTCGCAGGCCTGACAACAGAAGATATTGATCTGCTGTTGATCGACGCTCGCGCTAGGAACCAGATCGAAGGTGTGACCGGAGTCTTACTTTACGATGGAAGCCGGTTCTTTCAGTACTTGGAAGGGCCTGACTACGGCGTAAGCAAAGTCTACTCCCGCATACAGGAATCCTCAAAGCATGCTCGGATAGAGGAGCTCTTCAACGGTCGAGTTGAAGCGACCTATTTCCGTCAGTGGTATATGGCCTGTAGCAGAGCAGACAGCAGCATCCTCCAAAAATTCTGCACGAAAGAGTGGCGTCGTGAGGCTCTATATGTCGGCGAATACCACGACGTGGAACCACCAGAAGTTCTTCAAGATTTGATTCAGTTCTGGAACGAGATGCGCTCCGACTGAACTTCCCGGTCGCAAGAAGCTCTTTTCGAGCTTCGAATCGTCCAATGCCCCCGCCGTTTCCTTAAGATCGGCGGGGTGTTGGCAAACTGCCATCTGCAGCCCTTCAGTCCAGACCCACCAAGAGTAACCATGCCAAAAATTCAAATGTTCCTGCAGGGCCCCGGCGGGGAGCTGCGCGTGGTGGAATCCTCAGGACCCAGCATGGCCGAAAAAATAGAGCGATCTTCCCAGCTGGCCCCAGTCTCGCAAAGCATGTTGGGGATCGGCCGCGTGGTCAACTCGGAAGGACGGATTGCGATCCAAATAGATCACGCTGGTTTTCTCTACAGATACGACGACAAGGGTCCTAACTGGGCCCTCGTCGTTCAGTAATACAAGGGCTGTGGTCAGAGATCAGCTCTAGCGGCATCGTCCCCTTCCGGCGAAGTCGCTCTATTGGCAGCGCCGGGGTCAATTCCGAGGACCTCCGCTGCATGCGCCACATAGGCCGCTTTCACCATGGCAATGACATCCATCCCCGGCACACCGCCGAACTCCCCTGCCGCCACCTGCGCAATGCTGCGCTCGATGCGTGGCCCGAGGGACGTGCCGCGCAGAACATCCCCCATCCAGTGCTGCCACTCGGTATGCCAGATCAACTTCCCGTCGAAGCTAGGACTGCCGTCGACACTTGGCTCAAAGAGCACCTCGAGGCGACGGCCGATCAGAACATCCCGGTTCTGTTCATCGTACACACGCACAATGTCGCCGGTGCCGGTTACTTGCATCTGAGGTTCCATATCAATTCTCCACCGAGATGATCGAGAGGTTTTGGGTGGTGGTGATCGAGTTGATCGTGCCTGGGTGGCTTATGTCTTGGGATGCGAAGGCAGTGATCACCGCTCGATAGGTAACGGCCGATGCAGCGGGTGACGTGTCGTTGATTGTCATCGAGCCCGACCAGTAGGCCGTTGCACGATCGGGGGCATCCCCCTCGTTGAAGATGTTGATGCCCCCGCCGACCGGCATTGTTTGCCACAGCGTCTCTGCCGCGGTGCCGATCTTTCGGTACACAGCAACCGATGCTGAGTTGGCGCCAGCACCGGCAACAAACCCACCTGCTCCGAAAGCGTTGCTAACGTAGTTGGTGGAGCGACCGAAACTGATCGTGACCTGGCGAACGGTGCCATTCGTGTCGAAGGGCCCATTCACCAACTCTGTGCCGACAGTCACCGTGGTCGTTGTCTGCACCGCATTCTTCTTCACGCCTGCGGACAGCGACCCGCCGAAGTAGGCACCACCAGTGTTGTCAAACCAGATAGTGCCATTGGACTTGTTGCAGTTGCCCACGCCGACGTTTGGCCCGTACCAGAAGCACAGATTGCTCGCCGCACCGAAGTTGATACCCAATACGAGTTGGATGCCGGCGCTATAAGCGCGCAAGTACCCGTTTTGCCATTCAAGGCCACTGCTTGCGCTGCTAATAACACGGAAGATATTCGCGAGGATTGAAAACGACGAGCGCTTTCCATCATTCATTGACTGCGTGCCGCTGATATAGCCGTTCACGTCCAACGTTACGGTTTGGGACGCCGCTTGTTCCTGGCCACCGATGGACCAGGGGGACGGTTCCTCTTGCGATGGTGCAACTTCCTCGAACATTGGGCGACACCAGAACGGATACGGTGTGTCCTGCCCACTGACGGCCATTGTTCTAAGTACTAGTTGTGCCCGGGTCGCATTTGTCGGAGCAAGAACAAC
This sequence comes from Stenotrophomonas sp. STEN031, assembly GCF_056759975.1. Lineage (NCBI taxonomy): Bacteria > Pseudomonadati > Pseudomonadota > Gammaproteobacteria > Lysobacterales > Lysobacteraceae > Stenotrophomonas > Stenotrophomonas sp. STEN031. The sequence goes on along the minus strand of NZ_JBRREA010000069.1, from coordinate 6,702 downwards.
TATCTTACCTCGAACCCAATTCACACCGAGGTTGCTGCCGGGTAAAGACACACCGTGACGATTAACAAAGTCTGATGCAGGGCTGTACGAAATGACATTGCCCGAAGCATCCAACCATGCCAGGAATATTTGCTGGGAGCAGCGCGACGGGTTCATGTACGCTGAAAAACAATACCTTTTGCCTGCCGCCACCGGAATAGGTGTTGTGTTCACTATGTCTAGGTACATAGTGCGATCGGTCACACCAGGACGATACGCCGATATGGTGTTAACGCCTGGCGGATAGTAGTTACCCCCTGCCGCGTTTCTTGCTGGGCCAAGCCAACCGCCGTCATTCCACGAAATATTCCAACCCGAAAGGTCAACGGACATGTCGGCGTTAGCAATCAAATTGCCACCACCACCAACAGCCTTGATAGCGCTCGTAACGCTTGCCATGCCGCTTTCAACTTGGTCGATAGCGGCGGCGAATTCGTTGCCCTGCTCGTCAACGTCAGTGCGCAATTGGCTGACCGCACGAGACGTGCTCGACTGAGCCTCAGTAACGGTGCCGGCATCATCCCAGTAAGCAGTGTCCGGCGGCGACATCTCCATCTCAACATCGGACTTTGCGCGGTACATGCGTCCGTTGAAATAGACAACGTCCCCCGAGACGTACGTGCTCGCCGCGTCATACTCCTCGCCCATCAGTACCAGCGACTTGGCGGCCTTCAATTCGGCGGCGAGGGACGCTGCAAGGGCGGCATCGATGGCTTCTTGCTGGGCGACCTGCTCAAGCGTGATATCCGCCAGGCTCTGCCCAAGGTTCTTTCCGAGCGTGCGTTGGACAATGCGCATGCCGACGGATAGTTCACCGCTGGTATTGCAGCTTCGGCAGGCAAAGGTCCATTTGCCAGATGCCGGCATCACCGCCTCAAATGCAGCCGAGTGATATCCGGTGTCGCCGATTGGGGTCATCGCGTCCCAATCAGGCGCGCTGACGTGGTCAGCGATGTGGCGGATCTCAACGCCTGCAAAGTCAGCCGAGCGCATCGTTTCGGCCAACCAGCCCCAGGTGTAGAGGCGCACACCCCCGCTGAGCTCCTGCACATCAAACAGATCCACCAGCACCGGGGGGATGTCTGCCCCTGCGGTCGCGTAGGTAGCTGACACAGCCACGCCCGCGGTCCCATCGGGGGCGAAGGGGCGCACCACAATGCTGTACACGTCGGCCTGTGGAATGCGCCAGGTCGCCGTCCGAGTCTGCGTTTGCGCGACTTCCTGCAGCTCCTGATTCGGGCCCGCGGCCAGCACCAGCACATTGCCGACTGGGCCGGTGATATCGAACGTGGCGGTCAGCTCGGTGAACAGGGTATTGCCCTGTGCGATCTGCTGCTCGGTAATGCGCAGGTTTGAAGCGACAGGCCGCGTCGGCAACTGCGATTCGTTCGGGGACGGCACATAGTTGCCCGTCTTCACGTACACCCAGAACTCGGGACCTTCCGCCACCACCCGAACGCTCGCGCCCTTGAGGTAACTTTCTGGCTCAATCCCAACAACGCGGACGCGCAAGCCCGGCGTCTGCTTGAAGTCGTAAATCCACAGCGTGTCGTGCGCCGGATTGTCCACAACGCCGCCCGGCAGCGCGGCGTCGGATGGCCAACCGTCCAGCAGCTCGATGGTGCTCGACTCACCAGTGAATGGCTTGACCCGCAGCACCCGATACACTCGCTCGCCAGGAATGCGCAGGCCGATGTACGCAACACCGCTGGTCGGCGCCGGCACGGGCTCGTCGAGGGTCAGGGTGACGGTCCCAGAGTCATTCACCGCCCCAACGACCCGACCACCAAACCCCCACTGCGTCATGTCGTGCTGCAGCGCCAGGAGGGACAGGCGCTGGTAGCTCAGGTGCTCAATGTCGGTGCTGTAGCTGATGTCCTTGTACTGGTACAGCGACTGGGCAAGGTGCCACCGTGCGAGCTCTGCCGCGTGCGCCTCGCTGGTGACACCTTCGCCCGACACTTGGGCCGGGTTGAGCATGGTGGTCACGCCAGGCGCAGGAACGCGCAGGGTCTTCGTCTCCCACGTATCACCATCGACGTAGGTGTATTCGATACCGTCAGCGGCGTTGCTCAGGCTGTAGTCGATCTGGAACTGCCCCTTCTTGATCGTGCCCATGTTGACCACGCCGGACAGCGGCTGGTCCTGGGCAGCCCACACAACGCCCAGCCGGCCGCCGGCCCAGGTGATCTGGCCGAAACCAGCCAGGGCAATTGCCGACAGCACCTGTTCGTGGTTTCGGGCGTCCTTGATATAGAAGTTGTACGCGTAGCCGTTCGCTTCGCAGTGCAGGGTGAACGCTTTGAGCGACTCAACGTCGATCTGCGCTTCATCGAGCGCCATGCCCCCCAGCAAACGCCCCTCCCGAACGATTCCTCGCGCGTAAGCGAGGATCTGAGCGCCCGGGTTGCTGGTTTCCACAGTGTGATACGCCGTACCGTCCCAGACCGGAATCGGGTCGGCATAGCCAATAGCACGCAGTTCGTCAGGGGTGCCATTGAGCTGGCCGGTCGCCTTCAGCTGGACGCCACTGCGCGACAGCCCTGTGTAGTCGCCCTCGTCCACTTGAACGCTGGTCAGGGTGCTCCAGGTAAATGCAGCCTGCGCCCCGCTGCCATTGGTGTTCAGACCTGCCGTGCGCACTCGGACGTCGTATTGGCCCCGGGCGACGTCCTTTCCGTAGCCGGCCCGATAGGCCTTGGTCTTGCTGCTGGTGATCGTGTAGCTGCCGAACGGCAGCCAGCCAGTGGTTCCGGTTGGGCGGTACTGGACCTCAACCCGCTCGGTGTTGTTCTTGTCCTTGCCTTTGCTGCTCTTGTCATAGAGCTGGTATTCCAGCCCTACGATCAATCGCACAGTGTCAGCGGAGCTGGTGCGCTCGATCCAGGCGCTCGGGGTGTGCTTTGGGTCGCTGTTGGTGTCCAGCAACTGGCCACCTTCGGTCACATCGGCGTTGCTGTAGAGCGGGATCTGCTCTGCGGGCATCTGGCTGTAGCCGGCGTGGTAGACCCGGGCGCCCTCATAGCTGCTCAGCAGGGTGTCGCCGTTGTAGATCGCCTCAATGCGACCCACGTTGATACCCGCACACAACTGCATGCCAAGGTACTGATCGTTGCCCTCGTACCAGGTGTAGGGCTTGCTCAGCAGATCCGGCGTGATGCGCACACGGCCAAACAGCATGGGCAGAGGCTCGTACTGCCGAAGCTGGTTGCGCGCACCGGACAGAGAATAGACCGAGTCCTGCGACTGGCCCCCTGCCTTCGCGGGCTTCGGCGCGAGCACTTTGTTGATGAGCATTGAGCCTGCTATGAATAGCCCTGCCCCTATCACTGCCGCGGCGGCGCCACCTGCCGCCACGCCAAAAGATCCGGCGATCCAGCCTGCACCAGCGCCCATGGTGAAGTAGGTCAGCGCGATCATCGCTACGACGGCCAGCGCCGTCTTACCCACGCCGCCGCGAACCTCGATTACCTGCCCCTGCTTTGGGAAGACGGAATGCCAAAGGTGGCGCTCCACAGGCACGCCGCCGATTGCAACTGCCCAGGGCTGGCCGTCCAGCTCTGGCACGTTGCGCATCAGCAGCGCGTACAGGCTCTCTCCCGCCCGCGCCTCCCACACGACGTTGCGCTGCCCGTCCAGCAGCAGCGGATGTGGCGTGACAATCAGCTGGCCCGGCTCAGTGCGCGGCAGTTCCATCAGACCCATCTGTAATAGCCCTCAATCCTGAGCCCGAAGTCGGGCAACTCGCGGACGCGGTGCAGAATGCTGCAGCCGGTCTTTTCGTTCGCGTGCAGAACCCACGCCTCGTGGGCCAGATAAAAGAAAACCCCGGCATGGCCGGGGCGTTTGTGTCCGTGTTCGATCATCAGGACCAGGTCACCGTCGTCCGGCGTTTCCGTTCGTCGCGCGTATGGCTTCGACAGCTCCCCGATGGCGGCCTGCCCTTCCGCGCCGCGTGGGCGGTGCCCGGGCATCTGAATCTGCCGGCCGAACAGATCCCGTTGCACCAGCGCAACGAGGTCGGCACAGTCGAACGTCTGCTCGTCGTAGGGCAGCAGGGTGAAGCGCTCAACGCAAGCCAGTCGCATCGACCATCCCCTCAATCAAGGCCACTACAGCGGCCAGACGCTCAGCGCCGAACTCCGCGCCAGTTGATGTTTCCCACCAACCTGAATCGCTTGAGACCTCCGTGTCATCAATGCCGGTCAGCTCCTTCCGCACAGCCGCAACTAGCGTGTCGGCCTCAGATCGCCTCATCAGAACGCCCCCGGCGCGGTAAATGGGTTGTAGCGCAGGCGCACGGCCTGCTGACGCATCACTGCGTCATAGCCGCACTGCGCGGTGGCCGTCTTCGTGTTCACGGAAACCTGGGTGATCGGCAGGATGTAGACCCGCTCGATAACGTCGGGGTCTGCTCGATCGCTGATCATCAGCTTGGCTTGCACGACGTCGTAGGGCTGCAGGCTCTCCAGGTCGTCTGTGATGCCCCGGCCAATGTTGTCCAGCGTCAGAACCGCGCGAGGCGCTCCGCCCGACACATCGTCCGGCAGTTTGAAGCCGAAGGGCACGCCGATGTACAGCACCCCATTGCTGGTCCAGTCCTGCGTGTCGTTGACGATTCGGAGGGTCTCCCCGAATGACGGCGCAGAGACTTCGAGGAACAGCAGCGTCCCGGCAGTGTCGGTGACGCGCTGCCGGCGTTCGAGGAATGTTTTCATCGCAAGTACTCCACGACGACATCTCGCGTCGACAGCTTGAAGCCCGGTATAAGTGGCACGAGAGTCCCAATCGAACCGCCCTTGAATCGCGCGGTGATCGTTTGTCCTGTCCTCGGATGGGGCATCTGGAACCATCCAATCCGCTTGATCTCGCCGAAGTACCAGTCCTCAAAATTCTGCAGGTTGGCGGCACCCTTGAACTGCAGAGTCATCGCCAGCTCCTGCATCACCTGAGAATTGATAAGTCGCTCCTTCGGTACGCCCCGCTCCATCTCAGTTCTTTCTACGGACGGGTCAAAGGTCTCGCCGTATCCAGCGAAGCGGATTTCAACGTATTCCGGAAGTTGTGCCATCAGACGCGCTCCGGCCAATCGAACCGACTGCGGCCCGCCATGGCTGTCTTGCCCCCACTGGCCAAGTCGTCCGAGATGATGTCGATGATCAGTTGACGCACAGATTCACCATTGCTCCCATGCCCCGTCTGCGCGCGCGTGGTGACGCTTGCCTGAGCATTGTTGTTCACGATGACCTGGACGCCTCCACCGCTACCAGTAGCTGGACCAGCACTCGACAGACCTGCAGTGATCGGACGCACCGTGCCCGTATCACCGGGAATCAGATAAGACTTGCCGCCCTGCTGGAACAGCTCAGGTCGGCCGCCTTCGCCAACCCGATAGATGCTGTCCCCGGCGACAGGGCCACCGCCCGCACGGGCACCGCCAATCAACCCACCTAAGGCATTGATCCAACCACTACCCTTGCCCGAGTAGCTGGACATGCCCTGACTCAGCATTTTCAGCATCTGCGATGCAGCCAGTTCGGCCGTCATCCGCTTGAGCATGTCCACGAAACTATCGCCGATGCTGCCGAAATTCCCATCCAGTACGTTGTACAAGCTGTCCCCGAGATAGGTCTGGATGTTGCGGGCTGCTTGCTCGGCGAAGGCTGTCATTTGACCGAAGAATCCTTCGACCGCCGAACTGGACTCGCCATCTATGCCGAACATGGAAGCGAATGCGTCGGCCAGCTTCTGGGCGTCCTCCGCCTGGTAGGCGTCGACCTCATCCATCGATTTGAGGATGTCCAGGTAAGACGCGCTGGAGCGCACCACTGCCTGCATGTCCGCATCGATGCCCTTAAGTGCGCCGCTCTGGATCTCGTAGTTCACCCTCGACAGCTCGGAGGTATCCCCGTAGAGGGCTATCTGGCGCTCCAACTGCTGATTGGCAGATTTGTAGGCGTCGGCCAGTTGATTGACCTTGTTGTAGGCACCGGAGTCGGGCATCACTGCCCTGAAAGTTCCCGGAGAGGAACCTGCAGACTTCAATGCGGAATCCGGAAGCATCTGCCCCGCGTCAATAAGCGTTACCTGTGGCTTGTAGCGCTTTGTTACCTCCCGCTGCAGGCGAAGACGTTCAGCAATCAGATCATTGATTCGCTTCTGACGCTGTTCCTCTTGTCCTTGAGTAAGAGGTAAGCCAAACGATCCCCTAGTGGTTTGACGCTCCAGAGTCAGCCTCCGCTGGATAACCGCCATCTGCTCATTCAGGGCGTCAGTTGTTGCGTCCCTCATTGGCCCACCGGCATCCAACGCCCGAAGCTCGCTCAGCCTGCTGATGTAGTTCACAGCCATCACGATGCCGTTTGCCATCTCGCCAGTGATTCCGGCCACCCATTGGCTGATACTCGCGAACGCATTTCGGGTTTGATCCGAACCGAGGAACGCTGTGAGGTTGCTGAACTCAGGAAGGAGCTCGGCAGCCACCTGGTTCTTCAACCCCTGAAACGCGAGATTCACTTGATTCGACTGCTCCTTGACTTGCTTCATCGCGGTGTGAATCGCCCCGTCTTTCCCGGAGGCTCCAAACCTTGAGAGGATGGAGCCATGAGCAACAGATTGACGAGGTACGCACCCGAGGTGCGTGAGCGGGCGGTGCGGATGGTC
>NZ_JBRREA010000068.1:0-20359 GCF_056759975.1 Stenotrophomonas sp. STEN031 | reverse complement strand
CACAGTGCCTGCTTCTGCGCCAATGACAATCCAGGTCGACCCATCATCGCACTTGCCCTCCCGGTCAGCAGCAACACCTATGATGTTGCATCGACCGGTTGAGAGCGCCGCTGCGTATGCTCAGTGGAAGCAGCAATCAATCATCAAGAATGCAAACGACTACGAAACACTTAGCAATGAACTCGCCCAGACGTGGGCGGACACTACGGTCACACAGGACGAAGATGGTCATCAGACATGCATCTTCTCGTTTCCTGAACGTTTCGAAGAACTGAAGCGTCAACACGAAGAACTGAAGCCACGCGCGAAGATCAAGATTGACGACATTTTGGAAGTCGCAATCGCATATTGGATCGAGGCACGGAACGCGTTCAATGAGCAAGACTCTTCCCGAGCTCTCCACGCGCTGCTGGAATGCAATTTCTACCTAGGAATGACCTACTCCCCAAAGACAGAGTCAGAGTCAAAGAGAGAAATCGCATCCAAAGCGCCTATGACGGCCCAGAAGGGCGTTGTCGGAATAGCGATTAAGGTGATGAAAAATTTCACTTTCCCTGAGAATGAGAAGAACGTTGGCCGTCTCCCACAGTTGATAGTTCAGCAGATGAGGAGCTACCCAGGGGGCACTGAAGCGCTGGAGGCATATGACGCCAATACTAAGAAGAGAACAAGGACGGAAACGCCCATAGATGAGCGCTTTGCCGAGGCGATCTTCAACTGGGTGAACTCAGGAAAGAAGCAGCCCGAACTCACGGCCGCCTATCAACAACTCGTTGATAGATTTGGGAAAAATGGAAAATGACAGAAAGCCAATCATGTCAATTCACAAATACTTATAAATGTAAAGACATTGGCTAGCTAAGCGATTCCAAGGTGAATTGGATTCCGTGATCCTTTGTTCAACGCAGCGCAATTGCGCGCTGCGAGAATCCAAAAGGATAACGACAATGATCCACCGATCTTCTTCAATCGCCCCCGCCTTTCCAGGCGCCAACCAATGTGCCGTCGGCGAAAGAGCCAGCACAAACGGCCTCTACCAAGGATCTGGTTCCTTTGCAGATGAGGCACTGGAACGTTTGGAGTCCATCCTCCGATCACTCCAATGCGGTCCAGCCCAGGACCAAGCAATCCGCCTCCCTGAGGTGCTGTCCATTGTGGGCATCAGCAAGAGCACTTGGTATGCCCGCCTTAATCCGCGGCTGCCGTCCCATGACCCCCGAGTCCCCAAGCCTTTCAAGCTGGGCACGTCCGGCCGCTCTCCTTCAGTGTGGTGGCGGTCGGAAGTGATGGCCTATGTCCACGCCTGCGCCAATGCGCACGCGGCGTACTAAGGAGGGCGGCCATGAATAACAGCACTCCCCCGTCCATTGGACACGACGACAGCTTGCAGGACCAGGCAAACCGCTGCGCCGATGCGCTGAAGGCGTTGCAGCCCAAGCAACAGCATCGGAACACCCAACTGTTCGCCATGCTGTACCCAACCATCTTGGAGCTGTTGGATAGGCAAGTGACCCAGAAGGCCATCTTGGAGGTCCTTCAGGCACAAGGCCTGAAGCTGCATCCCGCGCGCTTCAAGGAACTGATGGATCTCCAGGCGAAAGCCATGGGCAAAATCGCTACCAGCAAGGACAGCAAATGAACAAGCACATCCCCTCCTTCCCATTTCCGGCGAATCATTTCTACGAAACTGTCGAGCTGGCCTTCGACGAGGTAATGGATGCCGTTCAATCGCCGGATGCAATGATTGCCAGCTCGTTCCTGACTGCCATGTCCGTTGCCTGCCAGGCTGACATCGACATGATGTTGCCCATCGGCCATACGACCCCATGCGCACTCTTCCTGGCTACCATTGGGGACTCGGGTGAGCGCAAAACGTCAACCGACAACCTTGTTTTGAAGCCGATCTATGAGTACGAACTTGCACAGACTGAAGCCTACAAAGCTGCTTCGGAGAAGTACAAGGCCGAGCGTCGGTACTGGAACGCTACTCAGAAAGCACTAGATCGAATGATTGCCAAATCTGTTCTCGATGAGCCGCGTGAGTTGCGCGAACGCTACGATGCGTACATGGCAGCGGAACCCTCCAAGCCCGCACTCAAGCGCATCGTGCTGAAGAACACTACGGAGCGCGCTTTGATCAATGCGATGCGAGGGCAGAGCAAGTCCATAGCACTTCTTTCAGATGAAGGCGAAACCTTCGTGAAAAGCGGTGCGGCCCGCGGTCTTGGCACGCTCAATAAGGTATGGGACGGCCCCGCTATCGCGACGCTTGATCTTGCGAAAGAGATCATCGAGGTCTACGCCCCTCGACTGACGCTCAGCTTCATGATCCAGGAAGGGCCTTTCAACGCATTTTTGGACAAGCCGAACAACATGGCACGAGCTTCCGGCTTCTTGGCCCGCTTCTTGCTGTGTCATCCCGAGTCAACGCAGGGTCACCGGGTGACCAAGAACCGGCGCGAAGACGGCAGCTCGCGCCACCCTGCGCTCGACGTTTTTCACGGCAGGATCACCGAGCTCCTCCACGAACGCGATACTCGCCATGCTACCGGTGATCGCAGCAAGAGGATTCTTCGCTTCTCCCCCGATGCAAGGGCAAGGTGGGTCGAGGCTCAGAACCTGATTGAGCTGCAGATCGGGAAGGGCGGCGCCTATGAGGAAATACGCGACTTTGCCTCCAAGTCCGTAGAGATTGCCAGCAGGGTGGCTGGCATCCTTCATCATTTCGAGGGGCTTGAGGGCGATGTAGTCGAGCGATCGACGCTGGAGCGTGCGCTTTCCATCGTCGAATTCTATTTCAGGGAGTTCAAGGAGAAGTTTGGTAGCCACAATCAACTTCCTGAAGACGAGAAGGACGCGTTGGCATTGAAGGATTACTTGTGCTCGCGCTATTGGGAACGCGACTACAATCACGCACCTCGCAACGATGTCCGGAAAAATGGGCCAATCCGCCACCAGGGTCGGTTTTGCTCTGCCTTGGACTTGCTGGAGGCAGACGGAGTGATTCGAGTGGAGCGGGAGAACTACCTCCAACGCTCAGGCAGGCACTTGATCATACTTAACCCGGTCGTCTTCGGTGCCAGGGGTCATCTTTAGGCCTTCCAAGGTTTTCACTATGGCCGCCCTTCGGGGCGGCCTTTCTTTTTGAAGCCAAGTAAAACGTCCGAGCGCGTTCAACGTCTTTTGGGGGCCGACAACAGTGCACGGAATGCTACTTTGCCCTAATTGGGGCAAAGTAGCATCGAGTGCGAGATGCTTTGGGGGAATGGTCCGAGTCTTTCGGACCGCACCGGCAAGAAGATCAACGAATGCCTTGGCCCTGAAATGCCCGCCTTCCATCGACGTACGCCAGCCTCTCCGTTACTGACATTGACCTGATCCGCGCGGGCCCCAAGTGACGCTCAGGGCGACGTGCGACACCCTGCTGCTCCAACGTCCTGTGGTCGAGCACTCCCTCAAAGCCGTGCCGTTCCAGATGGCCATTGAGCACAGCAGCCACATTGCACCGCAATGCAATCAACCTGTCACGCAACTGCACACGGGTCATTCCGCCGCCATCTTTCCTACACCCACCTGCATCAGGCCGTACACCGTTGTATCGCCGGAACATCTGAAGCTCATCCCGTTCGATAGCGTCTGGCAACCGATCCGACACCATCAGATGCATGTGCGTATTGACCCTGGCATCGAGTGAAGCCTGGGGCTCATGCACCGCGAACTGATATGGCTTGGATCCCGCCAGCAGTCTGACAAGGTCCTCCACCAAGTCGCGGAGACCCGATATACCGATTTCATTGGGAAGCGCGACGATCATTTCCCGATACGCGCTTCCGTTCTCCCGCTCGTGCGCATCAGCAGCTTTCCATAGCTTTACTGGATTGCCGTCTGCCCAGAAAGGTAAGTTCCCGCTACCGGTCAGCACCAGATCGTCTCGTCCTCGAAACTTACCCTGCCTGGCTATGTACAGGCTGTGCGGTGCCGCCCTGCCTTTGCCACCGGTCTTCACTTCGAAATGGAACGTGGCCATATGGAGCCTCTCTCTTGAAAAAAAGAAAAGGCCACCCACGCTAGTAGGTGACCTCTATGGAGCGGCTTAAACGCTGCCGCGCTAGGTTGCCAGAGAGAAACGGTAAGTGCGCAGCCCCTTCTTTACCGCCCCTTCTGTTGCACGCTAGGCATCTGAAGGAGGATTGATTGGCTTCTCACGTCTATCCAGCATCTCTCATACCTTATGCATGTTTGTGTAGAAATTCACAGCAAGCATCATGCTCTGCCATCAAAGCGCTTGAGCAGTGCCGTCATCCTCGGGATAGATCTCCAGCCACTTCCCATCTTTGAGCAGGTAGTCCACCTCGTACTCAGCCGTCGGGCAACACATGGCATCACCCTCGCCTTGCCCTAGCTTCTTCATCTTCACCATCCCATCGCCGTAGGATATGCCCTGCACCTCCTCTCCGTAGCCCGACACCGGTGTGGAATAGATGAACTTCAACTTCCCGCTCTCACTGAGGAATGCAGCTAGGTGCGTGGAGTAGGCATTGCTTCCGCCTCCTCCCTCCAGTACGAAGAGCACAGCGCGGTCCTCGACACCATCACCGTTCAGATCACCCTTCACGATCTTGCGCGCACCAATATTCTCTTCGTCGTGCCCGTTCATCGCGGCCTGCGGAGCAAGCGCCTCATTGATTGCAACCTCATTCTCCGCCTCTGACGCTACCGGAGCTTCTACGGGAGGGGTCGCAGATACAGGCGTACAACTCACCGCCTGGACCTGTTCCACTGTCAGCCCTGCAGGAACCTTGCATCCCGCCAGGTTGATATCACCTTCTTTCGAAAGTGACTCTGCCTTGGAGCAAGCTGACAGCGCTACGACTGACAACGCAGTGGCTACAAGAAATCCTTTGATGTTCATTGATACTCCTTCGAAGCCCCTAAGGGCATTGGTTGATATGGTGTGGAATGCACTAGGGCATCTACACGCATCATTGAAATGACTCTGAAAGTTCCCTAGCTGAGCGGGCGCGTGTCGGGACTAGGGAACGCCCTGCGCTTGACCCGCAGCTAGGCTCATCGGCACTGGCCAGCAGCTACCTGTACTTGCTCGGCAAAGCCCATTGGTGGATAGCCACGCTCGTCTATGGCGACCAACCCCTCTTCGCCGTAATGCTCTTGTAGCTTGTCCATCGTGCAGGAGCACTGTGCTTTCGGGACACCGCTGCTCATGCAGCTATCGATGAACTCGCCCCGGACTTTGTCCAGCTGGCTTTTGCAGCCTCCGAGTGCCACCAGAAGCATTGCTAGCAGAGAGATTCTGATCAGCATGCTTACCGCCTCCTCACAAGCGCCAGCACGGCGATGATCACGAGAACCCAGATCACGCCACTGATCAGCTTGCCGATCGACGGGAACATCACTGCCGGCCACACCAGGGCTTGGCCGAGGTTGTAGAAAAAACCCTTGTACGCGTACCGCCCCCAGATATCGAAGCAGATCGCAGCGATGAGTACGGTCACGCCGTACACGCCTATCAAGTACTTCATGTGTTTCCTCGTTGGTTAGAGTTGGTGGGTTTGTTTCAGATGCTCACTGACGGCCTCGAACAGCAGACGCAGGTCGTCAGGGTTGGGAATGCTCAAGCTGATGAACGGCTCGCCCTGGATCCGTACGTGGGCGCCGTGAGCAGTGATCTGTGTTAGGCAGCCCAGCAGGCGGGTATCCACCGATTCGAACTTGGCCTTGCCCCGGATCTGGGCCTCGGTGATCAGTACACCTTCCCTGGCACCGCCGAACACGGTGTCGTCGATGAGCACGACTATGTCTTGGGCTCGCAGTCCTTCCCCGTAGCTGTCCAGAGCTCCCAGGAGCTTCTTCCTCGGGATGTGGGGAGCCACGAACACGCGCTCGAAGGGCTCATTGCTGAACTCGAGCCCTTCCAAAGCTTCTCGGAGTGAGCGGAGCGGCGGAGGCTCTGGAGCCTTGGGTTCCTCTGTCCGGGGACCTGGATCAGCCGGCCTCGCCTGCGCTTGGGTGCGGTCGAAGCGCTCGCGTTGGTTCGGGTCCTTGAGGACGGCATAGGCCTTGTTGACGGCCTGCATCTTGGCCGTCGCCCATGCCACCGCAGCCTCGTCACCCGCGGCGTACCGGTCAGGGTGGTACTGGCTTCGCCGACCCTTGTAGGCCAGCTCTATTTCCCAGATGGGTGCCTCGGGGCGGACCCCGAGGACTTCGTAGTGGTCTTCTTCGAACATCCCTTTTCCCTGCAGAGGCGATAACCGAGCGGTCTTTTGCCCGAACTCGATTGCTCGCTGCTCAATTCCGCTGCCCCAAGGGGTCTAGCTCCTTACTCGACCTTTGCCTTACCTCAATGCCAGTAATGCTAATCGTCGTATGTCGAATAGTAGTATTCAAATCGAGACCATCTGCCGATGGCTCGTGCATCCCACGAAACTCGATTGGTCACCGTTTTCGCCGGAAATGTCCGTCGATTGAGGAAAGAACGTGGACTCTCTCAAGAAGAGCTGGCCGAGGCTGCCGGTGTCCATCGGACATACGTAGGCATGATCGAACGCGGCGAAAAGAACGTGACGATCTACAACATCGAGCGAATCGCAATAGCTCTTGATGTCCCTCCGGGATCTCTTCTCGATTGAGCGTATGGATCTGAAGGGGTTGGAATGCAGACCCTCTCACCCCTAGAGGTCGGCCGCCTCCTCAATCTCTAGCGCCTCGACCAAGCAGGCTCCGGCTCTCATGCGAAGCCTGCTAGCGGCCTCCCTCACCTTCGCCCTCTGCCGCCAATTTCCAGCAGCAGCGCGCTCTATCTCCCGAGCCTGTCGGTCTAGATCAGCCGCTTTGGCACGAGCCGTTGCCGCTCTGGTCATTGACCAGGACGTCTCCGTTTCCTTCATGCTGTTCTCCTAGGTATCCGGGCCTTAGATCTGCCCGAGCTGAGCCATCGAGGTTCCTTGGCTTGCCGACACCACCAGGTGGTCGACGACCCTCACCTCCACCATCGCCAGTACTTCCTTCAATCGCCTGGTGATGGCTCGATCCGCATCTGACGGCTCGCAATGCCCGCTGGGGTGGTTGTGAGCCAGAAGGACCGCCGCCGCGTTCAAGGCCAAAGCACGTTGGACGACAATCCGCGGATGGATCTCAGCACCATCTATAGAACCTGAGAACAGCCGTTCTACGGCGATCAGGCGGTTACGGGCATCGAGGAACGCCACCTCGAAGTGCTCGCGGATCTCATGCCCTAGACGCAGACGGAAGAACCTGCCGGCAACATCCGGATCTCCCAATAGAAGACCACTGACCATTGCTCTGCTCTCAAGAATTTCTAATGCCTGAGAGAGGACGGAGCTGTCACGTTCGTTCAAACCGCTAGGTAGCTCTTCCAAGCGTTGCTTCTGCAGCGAGACATTCATGCGGCTTCCCCTAACAGTTCCCTCCAAGCCTTCTGCTTGAGCAATGCCCCCTGGCCAAACCAGGCTGCATCCAAGCGGTTCTCCGTACTCTGTGCCCGCCGATGATGGTCCACGAACTCGGTGATGCTGTTGAGCAAGCCAAACGCGGTGCCCTTGCTGGTCTTCAAGCTAGCTCCCCTACCCTGGCCGTCATACAGCGCCCGCACCTTCGCAACAGCCTGCTCATTCACGACTGCCTTCCCATCCTGAGCAGCCGGATACGTGAGCAAATTCCGCAGAACCCCATCGACCGAATCAGGGTTCACAGGTGTCTCACAGAGGATCCGCATCCGCTCCACGAAGCCATGCCAGCTCTCAACGGCGATACCCAACTGGCTTTTGACCCTGTCAGCATGGAAGGCACTGCGATGCGGGACCTTGATGGCTCCGGTTCGATCCCCAACAGCGATCTGCAGGGTGTTGTTACACACCACGCGAACTGAGGTGAACTGGGCGGTGGTAGCCAGCGTTCCGTCACAGGCCGTAGCCAGAAGAAGGTACCCATTGACCTGATCCTGTCCCTTTAGGGCCACACCCTGCTCAGTACGGGCCAATGCCCAGAACTTTCGTCCGCCGCGAAGAACCCCAGCGGTTTCCAGCTCAAAGCCGCTGTACCGTGTCAGGTCGCGGTAGAACTCCAGGATCTCCCGCGGCTGGACTACTTGAAAGCGGTTGGACACCACAGCCAACGGTCGCTTGGTGTCAGAGCGATAAAGCACCTTCTGCCCAGGAAATGCCCGGACGGGATACTGATCTTCAGCATCGGCGGCGAATCGCACTTCAGCCTCCTCCAAGGACCAGTTCATGCCGGCGCGCTCACGCCAGACTTCAATGGACTGCCCTGGAGCCAGCTGGCTTCCGATGCCATGCCATGGGACTTGGCCTCCATAGGCCATGGTTTCAACGTGATGCATCTCGCTCTCCTTTCATGGACGGCATAACGCACAAGGCCCGGACAATGCCGGGCCTTGTGGGTCTATCTGGATTCTTGGTTTAGTCGTAGGAATCCCGGCCGAACTGGTCGGGGCGGGTGAACGAACAACGGGCTACGGCCGACAAGATGGCCGCAGCCACAATGAAGACGCAGTAGAGGAACTCAGATTTATCTTTCATACCTAGTACTCGAAGCGATACGCCTACGCGCGGCGCACACGCAAAGCAAGGGGATCCTGCTTCAGCGTAGTACTAAGGGTCTGAAATATTTTCAAATCAAAGACAACCCCGCAAGGCGGTCACCCGCCCTCTCCATTGAGCAGGTGACGGGCGCGGACAACTGGTAATTCCTGCGGAACGAAAGCCCGGATCCACTGGAAGTGCGCGATGCGGGGCCTCGTCGTGCAGACGACCGTCGCAGCATCGCCCAAGGGCACCTCTGCCAAGATGGTCATTGGCTCGATCCGCCCTTGGCGTGGAAGCAGCCACCGCATTAGCCAACGTCAGCTGATGGAAAGTTATCCCCCGGGCCAGGGAAGCCCTGAACAACTCCAAGCCGGTGCGAGCAGGATGGTTGGACTGTTCAGGCCTACCTGCACTACTATCGGACCACTACGGGGAGCTCGATTTGACCTTGATCTTGATGGGCCATGAGTTTGGCCGCGTGGAAGTTCGTCAGCAGTTCTTGCTTCAACACCAGCAACCCGGGGATCAGGGGCTGTTTGCCGTTTCCGACAGCGCGCTGACAGCAAAAGCAACGAGTGATGAGGGCAGCGTGAACTACACCACGTTGTTCACGGGCATTCGGAAGGTCCATGAACTCAAGATCCAGGTGGGGCGACCTGACATTCTTCGCAATGGCCACTTCACCAACAACTTCTACGAAGCATTCAGGGCTCCAGCCTTCCTCGCGTTCGCTGGAAACGCGAACGAAGCTCAACATGTGCTGGCCTTAATTCGCGAGGACTTGGAGAACCTCCAGTTGAGTTTCAGATTCGACCAGCAAGCCGGAGAACCGAAGGGACACATCATCATTCCCAGACGTGCGAACAACCCGATGAGCGAGAACGGATATGCGTGTTCGGAGGAGACGTTTGATCCCGACCAAGTCCAGCACTTGTACACGGCAGATCTGTTCTCGCTCATCGTGGCCCAGGCCATTCAGACCGCACTGCAGTCCTCAATTGAGTACAACCGCACCAGCACTTATCCGCCAACCTTGTCCACGTATGCTTTCGGCATTTGGTGTCAAGTTTCGCGACAGCACAAGCTTTATCGGCTCACCCCACAAAGCACGCTGGTCGATGGCCGATTGACCTTCGTTGCCACCCCAGAGGTCGTCCCGGAGAACAAAGTTCTGGCGCTCGGCACGGAGATCGTAGTGAACGATCTCCCTATCCAGGAGACCTACGACAAGGCGCTAGCAGATGGGGAGTCGCCAGCCAAAGCGATGGCCACACTATTAGATACGGCAGTTGACAAGCAGTTTGCTGAGTTCAGTGGGCGTCCCGTTGATCGTCCGATAACCCGCTACCACCTCAAGAAAGACTTGTTCCGCGAGCTCCGTTAGTAGCACGGGATCCAATGCTTACCTGCAGCCTCGACCAAGGCCTGTTGTCGTAGACATCCATCAGGCAAGCAGTCAATCCGCAGAAATCTGCCGACATCCGGCAGACCATGGTTGAAATGGCTACGCGCCAAACTTGAGAAGACGCAGCTTCGGCGCTGGATCCGGCCTCTCAATCTTGTACATCTTGTTCAACTCGCTGGCATGCATATGCAACATGGCCTCGAAGTCGGCCATGGTGTAGCCCAGTTCCTCGGCATGAGCACGCAAGATGTCATTGAACGCCGTAGCGTGTTCGGGGGCAAAATCAACTTCGACAGGCTCTTTGAGTCGATACCCGAGTTTACTCATCTGGCGCCACAGGTAGGTACTTTGCATGTCGGTGATACAGCCCAGCGCCTTGGCACGCATAAGCAGTGCCCCCATGGAGACCTTCCAGATTGACTTGAGGGCAGCAAGCCTTGGCAGAGTAATTCCATGCATCAAGTCGCCGCGTATGTCCTGCGCGGGCATCAACAACTCCGAAGCGAACACATCCGCCTCGCGCTCCATGTCCGGGCTTGGCATGCGATGCATGATGGCGTGTGCCAGCTCATGCGCCAACGTGAAGCGCTGACGGTCTCCGGGCATGGTCTGATTGAGAAAGATGCAAGTCGGTAAGCCCGGCGGCTGCAGGGTCAGACCGAACACACCAATGCTCTCGAACTCACACGGCAACACAATGCACCCGGCTCGCTCCACCAAGGCGGTCAGGCCGTGGAGCGGACCGCTGGGGACTCCCCAATGGCGGCGGACCAGCTGCGCTACACGAGCAGCATCGCCGTTGTAATCGTCGATATCGAAGCGCGGCAACGTCAGTTCCGGCTGATAGTCCACGGACGACAACAGCCGACGAAGATGAAGCAGGCGAAGATTGATCTCCGCCTCCAACTTGTCAGTGGCTTTGGCACCCACGCTGGCGCTCTTCCGGTAGTTGATACTGACCGGCACGCCAAATACGGGGTCCGTCTCATAAAAGAGGGACGCAGGGAAGGTGAGCGCTCGGGCCAAAGATTCGATCAAGTCTGGGCCCGGCTGCATAAGACCGGCCTCACATTTGGAAATGGCGGCCTGGGTAACCCCGGCCGCCTTCGCCAACTGGACCTGACTCATGCCCCTCGCCTGCCGTGCCACCTTTATCAAGGCTGCATTGGCAAGCGGAATAGTCATGTTTCGTTCTCTTTCTTCTTTTCGCGCTCGGATTTTACGCGGATCTTGATCGTCTTCGGAGTAGGTGCAGGAGGCGTCGGGCCCGTCGGAGACGTGATCGACACCACATTCCTGCCCTCGTCCTTGCGCAGCAGTGAGCTACACCACAGCACCCTCCCCTGATCTCGAGCTACCAGCAGGATGTCCTGCACGGCAGTCTCCAACTTGTTCAGGACGTACGTCACCTCGAGCCGTTGCACAAGGGGGATACCCGGCAGGTCTTCCTGCTGATCGTGGTAATCCAAAGCTGCCTGGGTGGGGTAGTTGCTCGTCAGCCCGCCTGCGTCGCTCTTCTTGAGGCGGAAGACCAGACCATCGATGTGGAACCAGCAGCTCTGGTTCTTGGGAATGATCTGGATTTTCGGGTCATTGGCGAAAGCCGTCTCCGCTCCACAAGCCAGCTCTTCCCAGATGTAGTTGGCCCGGCTACGCCTCCGCTTCCAGCGGCCACTTTTGCCACTGGCCATCCAGTCAGCCCATGCCCCCATCATGACCCGTACGATACGGGCCATGTAGGGTGTCAGTCGCTCTTCGACTTCGGTCTGGGTCAGCATGGCCAGTCTTTATATTTGGACGGCGAAATATAACCACATCTATAACTCGACATGCAAGCGCCTGCATGACACGCCCCCCCTGAAAATACCCAACGCATTGATTTTCAATGCCATTTTTTTAGAAGCCAGCGCTCCCATACCTGACTTGCAAACAGGGGCGCCTCCTGGCTGAACCACACCAGGTCTGTTCGCACGGGGCAGAAACCCTCAGCTTGGATGTCGAAAAGCGGGCTCAAGGCATGGGACGCCTCTGGCCTCCATCCCGGCTTGGCGGGTGTGGGCCTGACCGCAGCTGCAAGACCCCACGACCGCACTCTGGACATGGTTCCAGGGCCTCGCCATCGATGGGCTCGATCGTTATGTGTTCCTTCTTGGCACGGGACCCGCGGGTAGGACCTAGCGCCGCCGCCCGAGCCCGGGGCTACCTCCCTGGACAACAGGGCTGCCGCCGCGCCGCCTGCGCTCGCCTTCGTCCGGTCCCAAGGCGCGCTCCATGCGTTCCTTGGCATTGCGCGGCGGGGGCCGTGGTGGAACGACCGGAGGCAGCTTGGCGATTTCCTCGCGTGTCATGGGCCCATTCCGCTTCTGGCTACCCTTGACCTTCTTCTTACGGGTCGCCTTCTTCTGCCGCTCCTTCTGGATCTGGGCTTGATGTCGGATCCGCGGGATCACCCCCTTGACCAGCTTCTCGGCCTTGAGGCGGCCGTATCCAAAAACGCGCATAGCGTCGTTGACCATGCGCTCGAACAACGCCTTCTCGTCGTCCTGCAAACCCGTCATTCCTGGATCGTCCCCCTGCCCCTCTACTGTTTGGCCAGGTCACTGGCACAAGGGGTACGCCCTTGGGGTGGGCATTGGCCACCGCGAAAGCGGCCACCCTCGTGGCTTGCTCCAACGCATCCTTCGTCATGCCGTCCTCTGGCCAGGCCTGAGTAAGTTGGGCAATAACGCCCCGGGCCTCCTTGCCAGACAGGTACTGCAGGCAGGTCAACAGCGACCATTGTGTGACAGTGGCTCGCGTAGCAGACGCCCGGTGTCTTCCTCTGCCATACGCTCGGACAACACCACGGAGATAGTGCCACGGTGGCCAGCTTGACGTTGACCAGGGGTGGGTGCTTCCTCCTTGGCGAGGGGCGGTTGTGGTCCCTCATGACTGGCGACTCCCCGTTGAGCCCGAACTCAGCAGGTCGCTGTTCTCCAAATATTGCCGCAGAACCGACTCGGGCTGCTGACCATGAAACAGGGATCGGAATATCATCCCCTCCAACAGCATCATCTCCTCGCCAGCAAGCGAGAACATCAGCCCCTTGCCCCTGTAAACAATCGGACCGACACCCTCGGCACTCGCTCGCCCCAACTCTTTTCGTGTTGCGTAGCGCACATCCATCCCCGCCATTTCACACACTTCGATCAGCTGCGGAATGGAAACAGCGATACAGACGTTCATGCGCCCAAAGACCAGATCCATCTTGATCTCATCGGACAGAACCCCGGAGAACACCGGCGGCGCCAAGGGGACGTGCATGCAATCTGCCAGCCGAATGATGTGGTAGTCCTGCTCCACATCCCCCACAAGACTCAATGCCATGAGGAACATCATGTGTCCGCTGATGGCCAACTCGCCTGCGTAGGCGCCCATGAAGATGGGGCCTTGCACATCATATGCCCAGCTCTGCTTTTCCTTGGCGGTCTCGGTAAGTTTGGCCAGAGCCGCGTCCCAGTTCTCGATAGGGAAGAAGGGCTCCGGGATCCGCACTACCTCTCCAGTGTCTGGATCCTTCGCTTGGCCGGTGGACATGACATCCCGCAGGTGAGTCATGCGCGCTTTCTGGCGTAGCACACGCCCCATCTGCTTGACAGTCTTCGGGCTCTCCGTCTTCTCGACGATCTCGCGGAAGGTCTCGCATCCAGAGGCCTCGTAGAACATCGCAAGGTCCATGACGTGCTTGTTGTGCTTCCCTTCCTTGACCTCGATGTACGACGTGTGCCGGTCCGCCGACACGCTCATGATGTCGCCCACCTGGACAAAGGAAGTCAGATCGGTGATGAGTGGCATGCAGCCAGGGTCCTTCTCTCGAAGCTCCCGGGCCACACGAAGGACAGACTCGAAGTTCGACTGGGACAGTTCAGGCTGCCTCTGGAACTTGTAGATCCGGCGGGCATAGCACAACTGGCCGCCCAGCATTCCCCACGCGATGGTGTCAGCGATCGCCCGAAACAACAGCTGTTCGGAGACATCCAGCGGCACCCCGGTGGCAATACGGGCGGCCATTTTTTCCTGGGCAGCAAACATCCCTTCGTGGGCTAGTTCATGAAACTTGCGCCGAAAGTCCGCGTCCGTCTTTAGCCGGTCAGAGTTCAGTTCGTCCCACAGTTCCCGGCTACCAGCACACGCGAGTTCCACCAACTCCCTGGCCAAGGTTTCCAAGTCAGGCCGCAGCGTCCTAAGTCTGAGCCGTTTTTCGATACTCTCTGGGATCTTGGGCTCGCTCATGTCATTCCATGACTGGCAGGTTGCAGAAGAACTCCGGCATTTCTTGCTCCCCTGCGTTCGTCGCGCCTACTTCTGTGCTTTCAGCTGTGCCGATTTCGGATCGTAGATGTAGTCCGTGATCGAGCCATCCCGAATACGGCTTACAGCCTCGTCAATAGCCTGCAACGGCACTAGGAACCACTCGCGCGGCTTTACGGGCTTGCCGAACCGATCTTCAATGATCAGTTCCAGCTGCGCGGGCGCAAAGATCTTGTGGAAGAGGTTTTCCAGCTTCGTGCGATTGATATGGGCCAGCTTGTAGGTAGCCACGATGTCCACGCCTGCCAGTAGATAGGTAGCATCGTCCTTGGCCGCGGCAATGCGTGTTTCTACCTTCCCGCCCGTCACACCGATCTTGTGGATCAGCTCGCGGTGCTGGGCCACGAACGGATGGTCAGACCTGCTTTGCAGCACGTAGATGGTCCCGCTTTGGATGTCGTCGGGCTCCAAGGTGTCGCCGAACAGCGGCCCGTTATCCGCGTCGGTAATACGCCGCCCCGTTTCGTCCTTGTATAGCGCTCGTTGCAGCGAGCGCTGCAACAGGTTGCTCTCCGTCCCGTTCGAATAGATGACGCGCATGCGAGCATCGGCTTCCCCGTTCGGGGCTCGGATGGACTCGCCGACCTCGGCAACATAAGCCATTTGTCCACCCAGAATGAAGAAGTTGCCTTGCAAAACGCTGGCGTCACGCCCGAACCGCAACGTCTTCCGCCTTCCGTCCTTGAGGTCGTTCTCCACGCTCTCGAAAAGCGGCTGGAACTTCCCGAAATCCTCGCAGCGCGTACGGTTGGCGATCTCTTCTGCCGCCTTACGTTCGGCAAAGGACGCCACATGGCGTAGTTGGGTGATGTCGCCCTCCACAGCCGGCGCATCGACGCCCAGCTCTGCCAACAAGGCATCCTCATCCAGTTCGTCCGGATTGACGGTCGCAGCCGCCTGTCCGTCCAGCAGTCCGGCGGCGTCCATGGGGGCCAGCAAATCGCGCACCTCGGGGATACCGCGTAGACGATCCAGGCGCACTGCGTACAGCCGCTCAAAGATGTCCCGATCCTCGCCATGCTGGGGTGCGCGGCCATGAGTTTCAACGAAACGCAGGATGTCCTCAAAGCCAGCGATAAGCCGCTCCTGCTGCGCCGTATATGTGCTGGCCTTGGTGGGCGCTGCCTCAACGCCCAAGGCTTCTAGCAGGTCATCGTCGTCCATGTCAGCCATTGGCCTGGGCCTCCTTGGCCTTCTCTTCAGCCCTGTACTTAGCAAAGGCCGCTACGCCTTCGGCCATTCGCTTCTCCCACGCGTCTGGCGAATTGATGTCAGGCAGCCGCCCCTTCTCGATCTTGAACTCCAACGCCCGCTTGGCCAGTTCACGCGCCTCTTCTTTTGGAATGTTCACGCGCTTGGCCGAGATGCTGGCTTGGACTTGGCGTAGCACCTTCTCGTCCATGGCCTTAGCCAGCACCGAGTAGGCCGCCTCGAACGGATTGATCCGGTCGATCAGGTCGATGTCCAAGTCTCGGACGTTGATAAACTTGCGCACCCCGTCGATCAGAGCGGTATTGCCCTGCTGCTCGCTTGCGGCGCCACCCGCTTCGGCCTTGGCCAGCGCCTGCTTGGCCTGCTGGGTGAGGTTGAGCGCTGCAATGGCATGCTGGCGAATGGCTTCCTGGTCGGCGTCACTCAACTCCGGATAGCGGTCGCGCACGATCTTGCCCATCTGCACCTGTGTCAGCTCTTCGGGCAGGGTGTTGTCATTGAACAACCCGTTCTCGATAGCCGTCTTGTCCTGAACGAACGCGGTGATAACCTCGTTCAAGTCCTCCTTGCAGATCCGTTTGGCTTCTTGGGTTTCAGGCATGGTCAGCCCACCAATCTCCACGTGGACCTGGCCCGTTGTAGTGTTCACGCCGACGTTGGAACCACCCTCGACATAGCCTCCTTCGTACTCGAAGCCTTCGAGCTTGCCTTGGCTTTTGGGCGTGAACTCGAACCGTGGTGCCAGCACCTGCTCCATCAGCAGGCTTGCGGCAATGGCTTTCAGCGTGTCGTTCACGGCTGCCACGACTTCGGCTTCGCCTGCAGCCGGCTCGGCAATCAGGTTGGTGAAGCGCGAGCGCTCCTTGCCGGGGGCATCGCGGGTGGCCCGGCCAATGATCTGGACGATCTCAGTCAGGCTGCTGCGGTAGCCGATCGTCAAGGCGTGTTCGCACCAGATCCAGTCGAACCCTTCCTTGGCCATGCCCAACGCGATGATGATGTCCACGTGGTCGCGGTTGTTCTTCTGCGCAGGGTCTTTCAGCGAGTTCAGTACCTTGGCACGCTTGGTCGCGTCGCTGTCATCCACCAGATCGGCCACCTTCAACACCGACCCATCGGCGCGCTCGACCAGATGGAAGCCCGTCGCCGGATCTACACCCTTCCAGGTGCCCAGCGCCTCCATGACTTCCTCGACTTCCTTGTACTTGTCCTGCAGGCTTTCGCGCGAATTGACGTTAGGGATGTGGACGATGGTTTTCAGTGCCGGATCGAGCACCTTGGTGATCGCATCCAGGTAGCGGCCCGTGTAGAAGAAGTAGCCGATTTCCAGCGACTTCAAGTAAGTGTAGCCGTTCAACTGCTCGTAATAGGTGTACGTCACCGTCTCGAAACGGTTCTCGTCCTGCGGCGCCAGCACTGCCACCGTGTCGCCCCGGAAGTAGGAGCCTGTCATGGCCACCAAGTGGACGGACCCGGCCGCAATCAGTTGCGTGAGCTGACTACCCAGCACGTTGTCCGGATTGCTGCTGACATGGTGGAACTCGTCCACTGCCACCAGTCGGTCGTTGAACGCAGCAATCCCGTATTCCTCCACAGCAAAGCGGAAGGTGGCATGCGTGCAGACCAGCACCTTGTCCTCGCTTTCCAGGAAGCGCGCCACAGCCCGGACCTTGCTCTTGTCGGCCTTGACTTCGTCGTCGCCGGGGGCGTTGCACAGGTTCCATTGCGACTCGACCTTCCAGTCCGCCCAGAAGCCGAACTTGGTCAGCTCCTCGTCGGAGAAGCTGCCACCGATGGCCTTTTCGGGCACCACGATGATGGCTTGCCTGAGCCCTTGGTTGTGCAGCTTGTCCAGCGCAATGAACATCAGGGCGCGAGATTTGCCAGAGGCAGGCGGCGACTTGATCAGCAGGTACTGCTCGCCCCGCTTGGCATAAGCTCGTTCCTGCATAGGGCGCATGCCTAGGGCGTTGACCTTGCTCGACGTGCCTGTACGGGCCGTGGCAATCGAGACCGATGGGACGGCCTTCGTTCCTTCCGATGTCATTTCCGCTTCCCTTTCTTCGGCTTGGCTTGGCCTGCCGTCATCTTGGTGTACAGGTCGAACAGCTTTTCCAGCCGTTCGGTGTCGTTCTTAAACTTCCGACCGATGTAGATGCGCTCCAGCACCTCATCGTTCTTTTCGTGCGCACGCGCAAGATCTTCTGCCATTGGGTTTTCGGGATCGTAAAGCTCTGCAATCGAAGCAGGAAAATTCACTTCTCTTGCCAACAATATCGCTCTTGCCGATTCCTGCATATCTTGCTTCTGCTGCTCAGTTGGCGCGGGCATTGGAAAGGCGTTGTAGGTAATTAGCGAAGAATACCGAATGCCCGAACCCAACCCGCCGGAGATTGCCTCCGCCCATACGCGATGCATTGTGGATGCAAGAACAGACATCACCCAGATGTCATCCGTAAACGCCACGAAAGCCAGGTCCGTTGTTACGGTCGTGCTTGGTACGTAGTTGGGCGTGAGGTACTTGATTCCCTCAACTGTATTTTTTGGGAGAACAATTGAACTTCGCTCCTGATGACACCGCTGCGCAAATCTGTGAGGAATCTTTGCATAACCAACCGTTGTTTTTGCCTTAGATTTTGCGCGGAAATCTCGTGTCTTCTCGATGCGCTCTCTTACAGGAGGAAGTGACATCGCGAAATCGACTTGATCGTCATCAATCCAAAGACAAGCACGGCGAGTCCCGTTGCGGATCTCCGTTGTACCAATGAGTGGCCGCACGATGGCAGCCGCCTTAGGAAATTCAGAAAGAAGATTTCGCTCCTGCTCATCCTCAAGAATCAGGTTGCCATCGTCCCTTGCCATGTTCCCGGAAACGAGCTTCGGAAACAGGGGCATCAGTGGACGATCCGACTTACCAATAAAGCCTTCGACGCCAGGGATCAGATAGGGAGAAATTGATTCTACTTCGCGCATAATTTCACCATCGTATATGCGCTTTTTCTTCGACCTATCTCGCGAGACCCCGATAATTACACACCAGACCCCTGCATTCTGCTGGGCGTTGTTCTCCCACTTGAATTGCGTGTGACAGAAGTGGATGGATTCTCCATTTTGATAGAGACGAGACCAAAGCAGCTCCACCTGTTCGCCACGGGCTATCGAATTGGTTGACACAAAGGCAAAATCTGACTGACCTCCATTCGAGTAATGAGACGCCTTTAAGTACCAAGCAGTGACGTAATCACAATCCTTATAGTCATCACCCTGCCCGAAGACGAACTCCATATCACTCTTCTGCGCCTTACTTTGCTTTCTCGCCCCCTTAAATGGCGGATTTCCACAAATGAAGGTTTCACCGCCTTCATTTTCAAACTCAATTTCAGGCTGACTTGTTGCTTTATCAAACAGGTCACTAGAAACAACTTCCACTTTTGTTCCCGAAGGTGGGCAGGCTTTCAGCCAGTCCAAACGCAGCGCATTCCCGCACGTGATCCAGTTCTGACTATCCAGCGGCAGCACGTCTTTCAGCGCCTCCTTCTGGCCGCGGTACAGCACATCGCACTGGAACTCGGCGATAATCAGGGCCAGACGCGCAATCTCGGCTGGGAAGTCGCGCAGCTCGATCCCGCGGAAGTTTTTGATCGGGATTTCCGAAGCCAAGTTGGCTTCACCACGGCGTCGGTTGATCTCGGCTTCGATCTCGCGCATCTGCTTGTACGCAATGACCAGGAAGTTGCCGCTGCCGCACGCCGGATCGAACACGCGAATGTGGGCCATGCGCTTGCGCAAATTCAGCAGCTTGATCTTGTTTTCGCCCGCCATTTCCAGTTGCGCCCGCAGGTCATCCAGGAACAGTGGGTTGAGCACCTTCAAGATGTTGGGCACGCTGGTGTAGTGCATGCCCAGCGCACCGCGCTCTTCGTCGTCGGCCACGGCCTGAATCATCGATCCAAAGATGTCGGGATTGATCTCCCTCCAGTCCAACTGCCCGGCTTGGTACAGGTAGGACCGGGCCGTGCGGGTGAACTTGGGCACGTCGGTGCTGCCGGAGAAAAGCCCGCCATTGACGTAGGGGAACTCGATGGCCCAACGCGGAATACCCCCAGCTGCCCGATCCTCCGTCTTTGTGTTCATGGCGCGGAAGATCGTGCCCAGCACCTCGTGGACGTTGGCCCCGTCGCGCTCGCTCATCTGGTCCACGGTGGCCGTGAACATCGTGGCGCCGGGGAAGATGTCGGTGTCTTCGGCAAAGAAGCAGAAGATAAGGCGGGCCATGAAGTGATTCATGTCCGGCCGACGCGCGGCCGTTGCCCAGTCCGGGTTCTCGCGCAGCAGCTCGACGTACAACTTGTTCAGGCGACCGGTGGCCCGAACGTCGATGGGGTTCTCCTTGATCTCCCGGATCGTGGAGATACCTGCCAGCGGCAGGAAGAAGCCGAAGTGGTCGGGGAACTGGGGAAACTCACAGGCGATGGCGTCGCCCGTGGTCAGCTCCTCGGCTTCCAGCGTGGTGCCGTCGGTGGCCAGCACAAACTTCGCCTTAGCCTGGGTGGTCTTGGGGCTGGCCTTCAAGGCCTTCAGGGTCTGCCCCACCTGACCGGGCTCGGCCACGGCGATGTGGATATGGTTGCGCTGCAGCACACCACCGGGGACATCGGAAGCGTTGCTTTCGCCCTTGCGCAGGCGGGCGATGGTGGTTTGAATCGCCCCGTCTTTCCCGGAGGCTCCAAACCTTGAGAGGATGGAGCCATGAGCAACAGATTGACGAGGTACGCACCCGAGGTGCGTGAGCGGGCGGTGCGGATGG
>NZ_JBRREA010000067.1:0-20757 GCF_056759975.1 Stenotrophomonas sp. STEN031 | reverse complement strand
CGCGTCCTCCAAAGCAAGACACGATCAGCGCCCCCGCGCCCCGGGCTCGCCGCCCCCCCCCTCCCGCCACCGCAGCGCCCCGCCCCCCCCCCCCACTACGGTAAGAATGCAAAAAGGCGCGGAGTCCGCGCCTTTTTGCTTGCTTCAATACCGCATCAACGCCAGATCCTGATCTGCTCGGCGTCGGTACGCTGCATCGGCTGGCCCGGCTTGCAGCTGAAGCTGGCGCCAAACGCCGGCAGGTTGGACAGCGGTGCATTGCTGCGCCAGCGGCCCGGGGCACGTACGTCGGTACGCAGGCGCTGCAGTGCCTCGTTCGGCGACAGCTGCTGCGCCCACAGGCTGGTCCAGCCCTTGAAGAAGTCCTGCTTGTCGGTCTGCTTGGCATCGGCCTGGGCGGCACTGAATGCCTCCCAGGCGATCTCCATGCCCGACAGGTCGGCCATGTTCTCGTCGCGGGTCAGCTCACCATTGACTTTGGCATCCTTGACGCCCGGGAACGGGTAGGCGCTGTACTGCGCGGCGACACGATTGCCGAGCAGGGTCCAGGCGCTCTTGTCGGCCGGTGTCCACCAGCTGCGTAGTTCGCCCTTGGCATCGATCATCGCGCCCTTGACGTCGATCGCACGGCTGACTTCATGTGCGACCAGGCCGCCGAAGGCACCGAATTTTTCGGCATTGCTGGCGTTGCCGGCAAAAATCGGGCCCTGCAGTGCGGCAGCGGTGACGATCAGGCGGTTCTGGGCGATGTCATAGGCAATGGAAGGCTGCTGCGGCAGCACGTCCCAGCGGCGGTCGGCGTTGCCCTTGCCGATGCGCTTCATTTCCTGGGCATGACGCCAGGTGGAGGCGATCAGGATGTTGCCGCCAAAGCTGCCGCGGCCCATCGGCTGCACGGTGTAGTCCAGGTCGCGCAGCGGGGTGCCGATCTCGATCTTCATCGCGGCCAGCTTGGCCTCGGCCTCGGTCTTGGCCTCGGCGCTGAGCCAACTGCTGCGCTTGACGGCGGCGATCTGTGCCTCGCGGACCTGGTCAACCATGACGCCGGCCTGGCGGCGGGTGTCGCGGTTGAGGTAGGTCGCTGCGTATTCGTGGCCGAGCATTGGGCCGGCGGCCACGTTGATGGCGTCGAGCACGGCATCCGGACGCGACGGCGCGATGATCTGGCCACGCAGCACGCGGCCACGGAACTCGAACTCGGCGTCGCGGTAGGCCTTGGAGAGGTACGGCGCCATCGCGTCACCCACGCGCCAGCGCAGGTAGGCCTTCCACTGATTGGCCGGCAGGCGGCTGACCATGCCATTGAGCTGCTGGAACAGGGAAGGATCGGCCAGTGACACCAGGTCGTCGTTCACACCCTGAGCCTTCAGGAAGGCATCCAGCTGCAGGTTGCGATAGCGGCTGTTCAGGTCTTTGGTGGCGACCGGTGCGTAGTTGTTGAACGGGTTGTTGATGTCGGCCACCGAGTGGGCGCTGCGTGCCAGTTCGGTTTCCAACTGGATGACCAGCGCCGATTCGGCATCGAGCTGTGCGGCCGGGGTGCCGGTCAGCGCCAGGATCTGCTTCACATACCCACGGTAGCGGCCCATCAGCGCGACGGTGTCAGCATCGGTACGGGTGTAGAAGGCCGGGTCCGGCAGGCCGGTGCCGCCCTGCATGAAGTAACCGATGTGGCGGTCCAGCGCCTTCAGGTCCACGTCCGGGGCGAAGTTGAAGGCCACCGGGATGCCGACCTGATGCAGCGCAGCGATCGAGGCCGGGATGTCCTTGGCCTTCTTGATGGCGTTGATGCGGGTCAGCAAGGGAGCGATTGGCTTGGAGCCGTCGGCTTCCACGGCGGCCTCGTCCAGGCCGCTGGCCCAGAAATCGCCGAGCAGCTTCTGCACATTGCCTTGCGGCGCGGTCATTGCGCGATCCAGCAACTGGCGCTGCTGGCTACGGGTGTTGTCCGCCAGGGTGCCGAGGGCGCTGACCGCGCCGGTCTGCGGCACCGGATTGGCCTTCAGCCAGTTGCCGTTGGTGGTTTCGTAGAAGTCCGTACAGGCCGCGCTCACTGCCGGTGCCCGTGCCGCAGGCTTCTTGCGGGCGGCCTGCGCATCGTTGGTGGACAGCACGGTCACCAGGGAGAAGGCCAGGGCCAGGGTAAGTGGGCGAACGTTGGGCATGTGGTGCATATCCGCAGAAGGACAAAGTGGGCGGAGTTTAACAAGCTGGCGGCGGATTGGTGCCGGGGCAGGGCACGGAATTGGGTGCTGCATCAAAACCGGTGGTTGTGGGAGCGGTGTGAGCCGCGAAGCCACTGCGGATGATGCGGCTGGTATGGACTGGTTTGCGTTGATTTCCGGCGTCTTGGGCTTGCTCAGCTTCGCGGCTTACGCCGCTCCCACATTCCTGTTACGCGGGCAAAAAGAAGGCCCGGCATTGCCGGGCCTTCTTCGGTGCTCACTGCGGGGCAGCGGTTACCAGATCACCACCTGCTTGTCGCCGGTGCGGACCATCGGCGAACCGGCCTTGCACTGGAACGCCGCAGCAAAGGTCGGCAGGTTCGACGGCGCACCCATGGCGCGGAACTGCGCCGGGGCATGCGGGTCGGTGGCCAGGCGGACCTTGGCATTCTCAGCGGTGTACTTGGTGCGCCACACGGTGGCCCAGTTGAAGAAGAAGCGCTGGTCGCGGGTGAAACCGTCAACCTTGGCGTCTTCCTTGCCGGCCGACGCCTTCTGCAGGGCGTCGTAGGCGGTCGCCAGGCCACCCAGGTCGGCGATGTTCTCACCGAGGGTCAGCGAGCCGTTGACCTTCTGGTCGCCCACCTTGTACTCGTTGAACTGGTTGACCAGCTTGCCGGTCAGGCCGGAGAAGCCCTTGGCATCGGCCGGGGTCCACCAGTTCTCGAAGTTACCGGTCGGCCCGAAGCGGCTGCCTTGGTCATCGTAACCGTGGGTCATTTCATGGCCGATCACCGCGCCGATGCCGCCGTAGTTCAGCGCGTCGTCGGCGTTCGGGTCGAAGAACGGCGGCTGCAGGATGGCGGCCGGGAACACGATCTCGTTCTGCAGCGGGTTGTAGTAGGCATTGACGGTCTGCGGGGTCATGCCCCACTCGGTCTTGTCCACCGGCTGGCCGATCTTGCCCAGCGCCCACTTGTAGTTGAAGGCGTTGGCGGCGCGCACGTTGCCCAGGTAGTCATCGTGGGTGGTGCTCAGGCCCGACCAGTCACGCCACTTGTCCGGGTAGCCGATCTTCGGGGTAAAGGTTTCCCACTTGGCGATGGCCTTGGCCTTGGTCTCGTCGCTCATCCAGGTCAGGTTCTGGATGCGGTCCTTCAGTGCGTCGGCCAGATTCTTGACCAACACTTCCATCTTGGCCTTGGCTTCCGGCGAGAAGGCAACCTTGACGTACATCTGGCCGAAGGCATCGCCGGCATCGTTCTCGATGGTGCCCAGCACCTGCTTCCAACGCGGCTTGATTTCCTTCTGGCCGTTCAGTTCCTTGCCGTAGAACGCGTAGTTCTCCTGCACGAACTCATTGCTCAGGTACGGTGCGGCACCGTCCACGGTGTGGAAGCGCAGGTAGGCGCGCCACGCGGCCGGGTCGGTATCGGCCAGCATCTTGCTTACTTCCTGGTGGAAGGCGGGCATGGCCAGCGAGAATTTCTCCGGCGCGGTGATGCCCTGGGCCTTGAAGAACTCGGTCCAGCTGAAGTTCGGGGTCAGCTTGTCGGCATCGGCAACGGTGACCGGGTTGTAGTACAGCGAGACGTCGCGCGACAGCTCGACGCTGGACTTGGAGGCCTTGGCCAGGCGGGTCTCGAACTTGATCACCTCCTCGGCCTGCTTGGCGGCGTCGGCCGCGGCCACGCCACTGAGCTCCAGCACCTTGGCCACGTGGGCCTTGTAGGCGTTGAGCTTGTCGGCCTTGCTGGCGTCGGTGTAATAAGTGGTGTCCGGCAGGCCCAGACCGCCCTGGCTGGCGTAGGCCATGTTCATGGTCGAGTTCTTGAAGTCCGCTTCCGGACCGAAACCGAACAGGAAGTTCTCGCCCTTGGCGGCGGTGCTGCGCAGGTAGTCGGCCAGTGCGGCGCTGTCCTGCAGGCCGTCGATGGCGGCCAGGTCGGCCTTCAGCGGGGTGATGCCCAGGCTGTTGATCTTGGCTTCGTCCATGCCCGAGGCCCAGAAGTCACCGACGATCTTCTCGATGCCGGTGGCGTTCTTCATCGCCGCGGCCTGCTCGGCCAGCTGGTGCTGCACGGCCACCGAACGCTCGTCGAGGATGGTGAAGGCGCCCCAGCTGGTGCGGTCGGACGGAATTTCGTTGGCGGTGAGCCACTTGTCATTCACGTAGCCGCCGAAATCGGTACAGGCGTCCTTGC
The DNA here is from genome assembly GCF_056759975.1 of Stenotrophomonas sp. STEN031. NCBI lineage: Bacteria > Pseudomonadati > Pseudomonadota > Gammaproteobacteria > Lysobacterales > Lysobacteraceae > Stenotrophomonas > Stenotrophomonas sp. STEN031. Next base: position 16,388 of record NZ_JBRREA010000067.1, on the reverse strand, counting down.
TGGGGTCCAGGTCGGCGGCGGTGAAGGCGTTGTAGGCCGGCAGCTTGGACTCGTCCAGCTTCAGCTCGGTGGCGGCCGGCGCAGCGGCGGTGGCGGCGGGCGGGGACTGCTCTTCCTGCTTGGGGCAACCGGTCAGCGCGGCGGCGACGGCCAGCGACAGCAGGAGAATCTGGGGTTTGCGAACGATCACGGGAAAGGCCTCCAGGCCGATTTCAGAGCATAAGTGAGGCCCCGAAGCCGGGACCGAAGCAGGAAGATACGCCTGAAACCGATGAGGAAAGGGTGTAGAAGGTCATGGTCGCTCCCGGGTCTTTCCTATGGGCGGCAGCCGCTCGCCGGTGCTATACAGCGGGAATGACCAAGACATCAAGCAAGCAGTGGGATGCGATCCTGATCGGCGGCGGCCATAACGGCCTGGTGTGTGCGGCTTATCTGGCCAAGGCCGGCAAGCGCGTGCTGGTGCTTGAGCGGCGATCAGTGGTTGGGGGCGCGGCGGTCACCGAGGAGTTCCATCCCGGGTTCCGCAACTCGGTGGCCTCTTATACGGTGTCGCTGCTGCAGCCCAAGGTGATTGCCGAGCTTGAGCTGGAGCGGCATGGTCTGCGGGTGGTTCCGCGCAAGCTCAACAACTTCCTGCCGCTGGGCAAGGATGACTATCTATTGGCCGGTGGCGGACGCACGGCAGAACAGGTCGCGCGTTTTTCCGCACGCGATGCCGCGCGCCTGCCCGAGTACGAGCAGCGGCTTGAGATTTTTGCCGACGTGTTGCGGGCACAGGCGCTGCAGGCCCCGCCCAATATCAGCGGTAACGGTTGGCTGCGTGCCTTGCCTGAACTTTGGAAGGCAGGGCAACTCGGCCGACAGCTGCAGCGCCTGGATCCGGGCCTGCAGCAGGAGTTGATGGATCTGTTCACCATCTCCGCCGCCGAATACCTGGATCGCTGGTTCGAGAGCGCACCGATCAAGGCCTTGTTTGGCTTCGATGGCATCGTCGGCAACTACGCCAGCCCATATGCGCCGGGTACCGCCTACGTGCTGCTGCATCACGTGTTTGGTGAAAGCAATGGCATCAAAGGTGCCTGGGGGCATGCCATCGGCGGCATGGGCGCGATCACCCAGGCGATGGCGCGTTCGGCGGTCGAAGCCGGTGTTGGGATTCGTACTGATGCAGCGGTCAGCAAGGTGCTGGTCGAGCAGGGGCGGGCGGTTGGTGTTGTGCTTGATGATGGCGAAGTGCTGCGTGGCAAGGCCATCGTTGCAAACGTCAATCCGAAGCTGCTCTACGAGCGACTTTTCGATCCTGCTGATGTTCCGGCGGCTACGTTGGAGCGCATGGCCAACTGGCGCTGCGGCTCCGGAACCTTTCGCATGAATGTGGCGTTGTCAAAGTTGCCGGATTTCAGCGTTTTGCCGGGGCAGGGCGACCATCTGACCGCAGGCATCATCATCGCACCCAGCTTGGACTATATGGATCGTGCGTATCTGGATGCTCGCCAATATGGTTGGTCGCGTGAGCCGATAGTCGAGATGCTGATCCCCAGCACGCTGGATGATTCACTTGCACCGCCAGGACAACACGTCGCCAGCCTGTTCTGTCAGCACGTGGCCCCGCAGCTGCCGGATGGACGCAGCTGGGACGACCATCGCGAAGAAGTCGCGGATCTGATGATCGCTACTGTAGAGAAGCACGCTCCAGGCTTTGCGGACTCAGTCCTGGGCCGGCAGATCATGAGTCCGCTCGACCTGGAGCGCACCTTTGGCCTGATAGGAGGCGATATTTTCCATGGAGCACTGAGCCTCAACCAGTTGTTCAGTGCCCGCCCGATGTTGGGGCAGGCCAACTACCGTGGCGCAATCCCGGGGCTATATCTCTGCGGATCAGGTACCCACCCAGGCGGCGGCGTGACAGGTGCGCCGGGGTTCAATGCGGCCAAAACCTTATTGGCTGAGTGCTGACGGGGACGATTGTGTGACACCAGGAACGATAAACAAAGAGGAGGCGACTTGCGTCGCCTCCTCTTCTTGCAACTCAACTTCAACTGCTTATCAGAACTTGTACTTCAGACGCACGAACGGGGTGCGGCCGTAGTAGTCGTACTGCGTAGCGAACGCAGGCACATTGCCGTAACGCGTGCCGGCGCCGGTCGAGATTGATGGCGGCTTGGCATCGAAGACATTGGCCACGCCAACCAGAATCTGCCAGTCCGACTGGTCGTACGTCATCGACGCAGTATGGTAGTAGCGAGCGTCAGCAGTGATGTCGCGGTAGGAATCAGGACGGCCGAGATAGGTGAACTGTTCCTTCAGGTCCTTGTTCTTGGTTTCGGCGATGTACGAGGTCAGCCAGTTGAAGCTCCAATCGCCACGCTTGAAGGTCAGCCCCAAATTGGCGACCAGATCCGGACGGCCAATGAAGCCCAGCTGGTCCGAATTGCTCAGGCCGCTGGCCTCCGCGCTGTCGAACAACTGCATCACGTCTTCCAGCGTGTAGGTGACCTGCGAATCCACCGTGAACTTGCCGAAACCGAACTCGTGTTCCCAGTTTGCCGTCAAGTCCCAACCACGGGTGCGCTGCTTGTTGATGTTGATGTACTGCGCATGCACTTCGGTGATCCGGAAAGGTTCATTCGGATCAGTCGAAGGGTTACGGCTCATCAGGTCGCAGAACTTGTTCGGGAACGACGTGGACCCGTAGCAGCCACCGACGATGTCGCTCGCATCCAGCGAGGCAATCTGGTCATTGACTTCATAGTCGAAGTAGTCGATTGCCACATTCAGATTTGCAAACGATGGCGTGAAGACCAGGCCGACGCTCTTGGCACGCGAGGTTTCCGGCTTCAGTTGGCCTGCGCCACCACTGGTGTAAATCGTTGCGCTGGAGCCATTGCCTGCGTAGTCGGGAGCAATACCCAAGGAGCCGCAGTTTGCCGCCAATTGGTCATTGCTCTTTTCACCCCAGCGGATGCACGGGTCGATCGCCGTCTGTTGCTGGAACCCGGTCTGGTTTCCAAGGTACAGCTCATACAGGCCCGGGGCGCGATACGAGGTGCCCAAGGTGCCGCGAACACGGAGCGCGGAATTGATCTGCCAGCTGAGGCCGACCTTCCACACGCTGTCCGACCCATCGACCGAGTCGTACTGGAACATACGACCGGAAGCATTGGCAGTCAGCGACTCGATGCCCGTGATGCCCTTGAGCAGCGGCACCTCGAGTTCCACGAACGCTTCCTTGACCTTGTCATTGCCCTTGGTGACATCGGCGCTGGAGGAGCCCCAGATGAAGCCATCGCGCGAGACCTGGCTCGGTTGATCGTCAATCTTGTAATAGCGGTACTCCAGGCCGGCAGCCATTCCCACAGCACCTGCTGGCAGGTCGAACAATTCACCGCTGAAAACGGCATTGACGGTAGCCTGGTCAAAGGTGGTCTTGCCTGTGTGCCAGATGCCGAGGATGTCAACCAGCTCATCAACCTTGGCGCCACTCAGATAGCCTGGGTCGAAGAAATTCCCGGCGGGCGTACCACTATCTTCATAGCTGAGGTCGCCAGTCAGGCGAGTGTCAATGCCCAGGTTGCGATAGGTGCCGCTGGAGCGGCTGTAGTTCGCATTGACTTCCCAGCCCCAGGAATCTGTACCGGCAAACAGACCATCCAGCTTGTTGGCCAGGTAGTAATAGTCCACCTGGACCTGGGTGATGGATTTGAACGGCATGACGGGCTGGGCCATTCCGTTCACGGTGCCCGGTGCTTCCAGGATGGGGAAGAACTGACGCCAGCTGAAGTTCTCGGTGTCGCGCTGGTTGTAGAGGAACTGGCTCCTCCAATTGAACGAATCGAAGCCGAAATCAGCGGCCAAGTAAGCGGATTTACGCTCCTGGCGGTTGATGATGTGGGCTTCACCCCAACGATTGAAGTTGGATGGGATCTGCGTATAGGCCTGGGTGCTGCCGTTTGCGTAAGTCTTGTCCTGTCTTGGAGCATAGCCAGCGAACGGACCGTTTGTGCTGCCGTTTGCGGTAGGTACCCAAACCTTCGCGGTGCCGTATTCCGCAATGTAATTGTGTTGCAGGTTGAGACAGAACGGGCGCGGGCCGTAGATCGAGGCATCGGTGCGGTCAATACGGTTGCCGTCCGCATCCGTGACCCGATCTTCCGAGCAGTTGAGGAAGTCTCGCTCACCGCGGGTCAGTTCGTTATGGCGGTACCACTCGACGGCGGCGACGACGCTGCCCTTATCGAAGTTCCAGCCGTTGGCCAGCGAGGCGGCAAATACTTCGCCACCACCGTGCTGTGGGATGCGCGAGGTGACGGTCAGTTCAGGGCGCTCGAAATTCTTCTTGGTGATCAGGTTGACCACGCCAGCGACCGCGTCGGAGCCGTAGATCGAAGACGAACCGTCTTTCACAATCTCAGCGCGCTGCAGAATGGCAGTCGGGATGACGTTCAGGTCGAACGCGCCCACTGCACCACGGGTGCCTGCCGGGCCGGGACGCTGGCCGTCGAGCAGCACCAGGGTGCGATTGGCGCCAAGTCCACGCAGCGAGAAGGTCTGGACGCCAGTACCGCCATCAACCACGAAGCCACCAAACTGGTGGGTGATCTGCGTTTCGGCAGCGCCGATGGCGGACTTCTGCAGGAATTCGCCAACGTTGACCTGGCCTTGTGCCGTGTTGGTCTCGGTCTCGATGGTGAAGACGGGGGAAATAGTGTCGTAGTCAGCGCGGCGAAGCAGAGAGCCGGTGACGGTTACCTTGTCAAGGTCAGTTGCTCCGGCGTTCGTCTGCTGCTGACTTGACTTGTCGCTCTCGGAAGTAGTGGCTTCCTGTGCGAAGGCGGGAGCCGCCTGGAGGCAGGCCAGAACCGCAAGTGTCAGAGGCAGGCGAATTGGCGAAGTGTGTCCATTTGCTTTGCGCATGCTGCTTTTTCCCCGTCTTGTTATGTTTCGGTTAACCGAGTCTAGGTAGCAAGTAATGTAAATGCAAGGTGAATATCAAACATTTGTAACTATTTTTGTTGCAGGCCCATTCAGCCCTTCGCGAGGCGAAGGGCTGGGGAGGGGGTCAAAGCCCGTTCGGGCCGCAATCGCTGCGCAGGAAGCTCTCCATCAGCGGAAGCGTTGCCTGGTAGTGCCGGGGGTACCACGGCATGCTGTGGGGCATGTCCGGGATCAATTCGAACTTGGCTGCTACCTTGCCTTGGACCGCGTTGTAGAAGCCGCGGGCATGGAAGGCGGGTGTGCGTACATCGCGGTCACCCACGTAGAGCAGTACGGGGATGTTGGCGTTGGCGGTGTGCTGCATTGGGTCCATGCCCTTGACCGTCTGTCCCTGGAGGATGCGCTGGAGGCGGTTTTCGCTCCAGGACACGCCAAGGCGAGCCAGGTCGGTCACCGGGGCGCCTGCAATGGCGCACTGGAACGGTGAAGGACTGCGAACTGTGGCTGCTGCGGCGGCAAAACCGCCATAGGAGTAGCCAAAGATGGCAATGCGGTCCTTTGCTGCAATGCCCTGGGAAACCAGCCAGGCGGCAGCATCATCGTTGTCATCCTGCATGGTCAGGCCCCACTGCTTGTCGCCTGCAATCCAGTGGTCGCGGCCGAAGCCGGTGCTGCCACGGTACTGTGGGCGGACTACCGCGTAGCCGCGGGACGTGAAGTACGGGACCCAGCCGGATACGTCCCAGCCTGTGTAATCACGTGCCCACGGACCGCCGTGCGGGTGCACGAGGGCCGGCAGGGTGGCATCCCCCTCCTTCCAGCCTGCTGGCAGGTCAAGAATCGCCGGGATCTTGCGGCCGTCGCGCGCTGTGTAGGTGATCCAGCGTTGTTCGCCGATCTGATTGCTGTCGATCCAGGGGCGTTCGCTACCCAATTGGGTCACGTTCTTCTTGTCTGTAAGGACAAAGTAGGAGGTCGGTTTGCTTGCGCTGCTGGTGGTGTAGAGCACCCTGGACAGGTCGTCGTTATAGCCTGTGATGCTGACGTACTGCCCTGGGTAGGCCTGCTTCAGGCTGTCGCTCAGTGCCTTCATCTGTGGGTCGACGTAAATGGCCTCGCGGCGCGGGCCGTCTACGTAGAAGCCGAGAACCTGATTGAAGTTGCTTGGGCGTGTGCCCAGGATCAGGTTGCCGATTGGGTACTCGGGGTGAGCTGCCAGCGGTTCCTTGTCAAAGGCTTTGGTCGCAGGGTCGTACTGCCATGCCTGGACCTGATCGGAGAACTTGTCAGTCAGGATGTAGAGCTTGCCCGTAGCGTCATCGATACCGGCCACTTCCATGGTGTAGCGGTCGCTGAGCTTGGTGGTAAGGGCATCGTGCTTGTCGAATTGCCCGTTGCCCTTGTTCTTGATCAGGATCTGCTGTTCGTAATCGTTCGACCCAAGGGGTTCGATCTGGCTGCGGGTAAGCAGTTCGCCGTTCCGTGGATGGAAGAGGCCCGGTGCGGAACGTGTGCCGCCACGGAACAGTAGTTCGGTCTTTCCGGTGACGAGGTTGAAAAGATAGTAATTTGCCGACAAGGTCAACTCATTCATCTGCGAGATGATGACTTTGTCAGGATCAAGCGGAAGCGAGTGGACCAGCGAAGCAGAGCCGGCCAATTCCAGGCAGCGCTGTGTCTGCTCGCTGACGCCGAGCTTGCGGGTGTTGTCGGCGAACGCTTCGTCGAACTTCGTTTGGCTTGGGTCTGTCAGATAGGCTTTGGTCAGGAAGGTCTTGGTGGCGCCAGTGGAGTTGCCCTCGCCACAGCCTGACAACTGGCCGGTGAATTCCTGACGGCCAATGACCAGTGTCTTTCCTGCCTTGAGTGCGCTGGCGGCGATGAACTTCATTCGATCACCCGAAGGGGTGATGGAAGTGGGGCCGCTGCCCAGCTTGTCCATGTCCCAGTTGGCCAGTGCGGTATCGCCATTGTTGCTGCCTGGCGCGGCGATGATGGCGACGAGCCTTTTGCCATCCGCGCTCATTGTCACGGACTGAATGGCCGGGATCTTCGCAAAGCTCTCCGTCGGTAAGGGGGTTGGGGCGGCCTGGGTGGTTGTCGCAGCCAGAACAATGCTGGCTGCGAGGGCAAACTTGGCGCACTTGAGTTGTTTCATCGATGTGACGTCCTTGGCTGTGGCTTATGTGCCGAGTCGTGGCACATTTGCGTCGAAGATGAATGAATGCTGTATTTTCGTCAATGCTGTGGCTTGTTTTTACGTGGGGGTCTTTGATTTTTCTCGCGAAAGTCGGGTGTGGCACTATCTCGGCCAACTCTTTTGAATTCTTCACGTCATGCAGCTTTACGATCAGTCCCGCCCAGCCACTCATCGTGTGCAAAAGGGGCTCTCCCCCCATCCGCGTATCCGCAATGTGATTGCGGTCGGTTCGGGCAAGGGCGGGGTGGGCAAGTCCACCACGGCGGTGAATCTGGCCTTGGCGCTGAAAGCGCTGGGCGCCAGGGTTGGTGTGCTGGACGCCGATATCTACGGCCCCAGCGTGCCGGCCATGCTGGGCCTGAGCGGGCGGCCGGAGAGCCCGGACAACAAGTCCATCGAGCCGCTGCGGGCATTCGGGGTCGAGGCAATGTCGATCGGTTTCCTGATCGAGCCGGACTCCCCGATGATCTGGCGCGGTCCGATGGCCACTTCCGCGTTGACCCAGCTGTTCAACGACACGTTGTGGGGTGACCTGGACTTCCTGCTGATCGATCTGCCGCCGGGTACCGGTGACATCCAGCTGACGCTGTCGCAGAAGATCCCGGTGGCCGGCGCGGTGATCGTTACCACGCCGCAGGACATTGCCACGCTGGATGCGCGCAAGGCTTTGAATATGTTCGAAAAAGTCGAGGTGCCGGTGCTGGGTATCGTCGAGAACATGGCCATGCATACCTGCAGCAGCTGCGGTCATGTCGAGCATCTGTTTGGCGAAGGTGGCGGCCAGCGCATGGCCGAGCAGTACGGGGTGCCGTTGTTGGGCTCGCTGCCGCTGGACATCGGCATCCGCGAGCAGGGTGATGTGGGTGCGCCTATCGTGGTTGCGCAGCCCGATTCGGCCGCGGCGAAGGCCTATATGGCGGCGGCGCAGCGGATGGCGGAAGAATTGGCCAAGCGCCCACGCGCCAGCATTCCGATCCTGTCCTCGTTGATCTGAGGCAGTCGCCAGCTGGGTAGCAAGCAAGGCCCGCTCAGCGGGCCTTGCCTTATATAGAGTGTGCAGAAATTGCTGGCAGGCGATTGCTTGCCGGCTCCTGGCCGGCTCTAGGCTAGAATCGACCACCCCCGGCCGCAGGCATGCTGCGGCACAACGTGAACAGGATCACTGAATGAGCATCAAGAGCGACCGTTGGATCCGCCAAATGTCCGAACAGCAGGGCATGATCGCGCCGTACGAAGCCGGCCAGGTCAAGCAGGTGGATGGCCAGCGCATCGTCAGTTACGGCACCTCCAGCTATGGCTACGACGTGCGTTGCTCGCGTGAGTTCAAGGTGTTCACCAACATCAACTCGACCATTGTCGACCCCAAGCACTTCGACCCGAAGAGCTTTGTCGATATCGAGGCCGATGAATGCATCATCCCGCCGAACTCCTTTGCGCTGGCGCGCACGGTGGAGTTCTTCCGCATCCCGCGTGACACCCTGGTGGTGTGCCTGGGCAAGAGCACCTATGCGCGCTGCGGCATCATCGTCAACGTGACCCCGCTGGAGCCGGAATGGGAAGGCCACGTGACGCTGGAGTTCTCCAACACCACGCCGCTGCCGGCACGTATCTATGCCAACGAGGGCGTGGCGCAGATGCTGTTCTTCCAGGCTGACAAGGACGACATCTGCGAGACCTCGTACAAGGATCGTGGTGGCAAGTACCAGGGCCAGACCGGCGTCACCCTGCCGCGCACCTGAGTGCGGCCTGGGCTGAAATGAAAAAGGCGCCGTCAGGCGCCTTTTTCTTTGTGCAGGATCCGGCGGTGTGGCTTATTTGCCGCGTCCGAACAACATGCCGATACCGACAGCCACCAGGATGGCAGGCCACCAGGTGGCGAGCATGCTGCCGATGTTGCCGTTGATCCAGCCGAGGTTCTTGGCCAGGAAGAACAGGCCAACGATGATCAGGATCAGGGCGGCGATCAGATTGGAGCGCATCGGCTTGCGGAGTCCGTAAGGAAGAAGGTGCTTATCGTAGCCGTTGGCGCCAGATTTCGACACGTTGGGCCAGCACCTCCGGATCGAAACGCTGTGCCTTGCCGCTGCCCCAGACCGGGCCCGGCCAGGCGGCGTCGTTCTCGTTGCGGCCGATCAGATGCACGTGCAGCTGGCGCACGATGTTGCCGAGCGCACCGATGTTGATCTTGCTGACATTGGGCTTGTGCTTGAGGTGCTGGGAGATCTGGTTGATCTCGGCCAGCAGCAGGCGTTGCTGGGCACCGTCCAGGTCGATCCACTCGCTGGCATTGGGCACGCGCGGTACCAGCACGATCCAAGGAAAGCGGTCGTCGTTCATCAAGCGGATCTGCGACAGGGGGCCATCGGCAATCAGCACGCTGTCGGCGGCAAGGCGGGTGTCAAGTACGAAATCGGACGTCACAGCTTCGGTCATCGCAGGTTCTCGCTGAAGAAGGCCAAGGTGCGTTCGCGCGCCAGGTCGGCGCTGGCTGGGTGGTAGTGCATGCCGACCTCGCGGTTGAAGGCGTGGTCGGCTGGATAGACATATACAGGCAAGTCGGGTTGTTTTTCACGGTGCGCTGCAACGGCGGCGGCCGGGATCGAGGCGTCCTGGTCGCCAAAGTGGAAGATGGCCGGGGCTTTGAACGCTGTGTCCAGGAACGGCACGTTGCGCGCGCCGTAGTAGCTGGCCGATGGCAGGCCCAGCCGTTGCGCGGCCAGCATGGCGATGGTGCCGCCCCAGCAATAGCCGACCGTGCCGACCTTGCCGTAGGGCGCCAATGCCGCAGCGGCGGCTTCGACCACGGTTACCGCGCGGTCCACGCCCAGCTCGTCGACCAGCGCCTTGCCGCGGCTGACGCCGTCCGCGTCATAGTCCAACTGCAGGTCCGGCTCGATCAGATCAAAAAAGGATGGCGCCAGCACCCCATAGCCCTCGGCGGCGTACTGCTCGGCGACATGGCGGATGTGCGCGTTGGCGCCGAAGATTTCCTGTATGACCACCAGGCCGGCGCGTGGGCTGCCGGAGGGCAGGGCCTGCCAGGCGCGGACCGGGCCGAGTGGGGTGGGGAGGGTGATCCACTGAGACATGAGGGGCTCCGGGGTAAGGGGCGAAAGGCGGAGTTCCTTCTCCCGCCTGCGGGAGAAGGTGCCCCGAAGGGGCGGATGAGGGGAGCTTTTAGAGCGGGGTCTGCTTGCTAGAAGCTTCCCCTCACCCCAACCCCTCTCCCGCTCGCGGGAGAGGGGCTCTAGTCAGTCATTCCCGCAATGAGACTGATTATCAGCTCTCCTGCGTATTAAGCCAGCCGCAGGGCGTCGCGGCCGTGGCCCGGTATACTGCCCGGCTTTCCGGCCCTGCTGCCATTCCGGCCCGGCCCCAGGATTTCCAGATCATGTCCCAGCTGAACCCCAAAGTCGGCTTCGTCAGCCTTGGCTGCCCGAAGGCCCTAGTCGATTCCGAGCGCATCCTCACCCAGCTGCGGGTGGAGGGCTATAGCATCGTGCCGTCCTACGACTCGGCCGACGTGGTGGTGGTCAATACCTGTGGCTTCATCGACTCGGCCGTGGCCGAATCGCTGGACGCGATTGGCGAGGCGATGAACGAGAACGGCAAGGTCATCGTCACCGGCTGCCTGGGCAAGAAGGGCGACATGATCCGCGAGCATTACCCGGACGTGCTGTCAGTGTCCGGTCCGCAGGACTACACCACGGTGATGGAGGCGGTGCATGCCGCGCTGCCGCCCAAGCACGATCCGTTCGTCGACCTGGTGCCGGACTACGGCATCAAGTTGACCCCGCGTCACTACGCCTATCTGAAGATTTCCGAAGGCTGCAACCACCGTTGCAGCTTCTGCATCATTCCCTCGATGCGTGGCGACCTGGTGTCGCGCCCGGTCGACGAGGTGCTGCGTGAGGCCGAACGTCTGGTCAAGGGCGGCGTGCGCGAGCTGCTGGTGGTGTCGCAGGACACCTCGGCCTATGGCGTGGACCGCAAGTACGCGCCGGGAACCTGGCGCGGCAAGGAGTACGCCACCCGCATGAAGGCGCTGTGCGAAGGCCTGTCCGAGCTCGATGCCTGGACCCGCCTGCACTACGTCTATCCGTACCCGCACGTCGACGACGTGGTGCCGCTGATGGCCGAGGGCAAGATCCTGCCGTACCTGGATATTCCGTTCCAGCACGCCAGCCCGCGCATCCTCAAGCTGATGAAGCGCCCGGGTGCGGTCGACAAGACCCTGGAGCGGGTGTTGCGCTGGCGTGAGATCGCGCCGGACATCACCGTGCGTTCCACTTTCATCGTCGGCTTCCCGGGCGAGACCGATGCCGAGTTTGAGCAGCTGCTGGACTTCCTCGATACCGCACAGCTCGACCGCGTCGGCGCCTTCGCCTACTCGCCGGTGGAAGGTGCTACCGCCAACCAGCTGCCGGACCCGGTACCGGAAGAAGTGAAGCAGGAGCGACTGGCCCGTTTCATGGAAAAGCAGGCCGCCATTTCCGCAGCCAAGCTCGAAGCCAAGATCGGCAGCGTGCAGCAGTGTCTGGTTGATGGCATCGAGGACGGCATCGCCGTGGCTCGCTCCAAGGCCGATGCGCCGGAGATCGACGGTCTGGTGCATATCCAGAATGCCGATGAGGCCAAGCTGCGGGTCGGTGACTTCGTCAACGTCGAGATCACCGACAGCGACGAGCACGATCTGTTCGGTGATGCGCTCATCGAAGCCAAGGCTGCGCCGTTCGACCTCAAGGTGCTGTGACCACAGCGCCGGCCGCAAGCGATGCCGGCGTGGGCCGGCGTCGTTTTATAGCGCCATTGCGCGGCCAGGTGGATCCGCGCTGCTTTGATCATCCGCTGTTCGCGGATTTCCACGGTTTTGAAGCAATGATGCATTCGGTCGATTGGCCGGGCATCGATGCGTTGAATGCGCTGTTGCCCGTGCAGGGCAAGCGCTTCGTGACCCAGGACGACGCGCTGCTGGATGACGGCTTGCACTACGAACAGCGTATTGCGCAGGGCCGTATCGCCACCCGCGCGCAGAACTGGCATGACTTGTTCAACGCGCTGGTGTGGGCACGCCACCCCGTGATCAAACGCGCACTCAATGCGCAGCAGTGCCGGCATATCGCAGTGATGGGGGCAAACCAGCGCAATCGCGCGCAGGCGGCGTTGACCCAGTTCGATGAAACCGGGCTGATCGTGCGTGTCCGCGATGCAGGCTTGCTGGCGGCATGGGATCGACATGACTGGTCAGCACTGTTCGATCCGGATGGGTGGTGCGAAGGCGATATCGCGGTCTGCGCAGTGATTGGCCATGCGCTGATGGAGCAGGCCTTGCTGCCCGATCGATTGCTGGTCGGGAAGTGCCTGGTTGTCGTTGGCGATGACGAAGTGGCTTGCGTCGCAGCAGTGGCTGCGGCCATCGAAGGCGATGCCGTGCTTGTGGATCCTGCCGAGTTGCGGCCGCTGCCGCTGGCCGGCATCCCCCATTGGCATGCGACTCAAGATGCGGCCTTTTATCAATTGACCGACTACTTTCGCCCGCTACGCGAAGGGCGGGTTTATCCGCCGCCGCTCAGGCTCAGCCGTAGCTGACGTCGAGGATCGCGAAGCGGGTCAGGCCGCCGGGCAGCTCCACAGCGAATTCGTCATCGATGCGCTTCTTGAGCAGCGCCCGTGCCAGCGGCGAATCGATGCTGATCCAGCCCGCTGGCGCATCGGTTTCGTCGGGACCGACGATCCGGTAGATGACGGTCTGTCCGGAGTCGACGTTCTCCAGCTCCACTGTCGCGCCGAAGAACACGGCTTCCGGGTCGCTGGGCGTGGTGTCGACCACACGCAGGGCTTCCAGCCGCTTGCTGAGGTAGCGCACGCGGCGGTCGATCTCGCCCAGCTGCTTCTTGCGGTAGGTGTACTCGGCGTTCTCCGAACGGTCGCCTTCAGCGGCGGCGGCCGCCAGCGCCTTGACCACTTCCGGCCGACGCTGCCGCCACAGTTCATCCAGCTCGGCCTTGAGCCGGGTATGGCCCTGGGCGGTGATCAGGGCGGTGCTTTTTTCTGCAGGGGGACGCCAGCGGCTCATTGCGGTCATGCATTGCGTGGATGCGGGCATGGTAGCCGGGCTTGCTTGCGCAAGGCCAATCGATGCCCGAAGCTTCGCGTTCTCTGACAAGGAAGTTCGGTCGATGTTGATCCTGCCGCTGCACAAGCCACTCAACCTGAGCACGCTGCCCGTGGTGACCGTGTTGCTGGTGCTGGTCAATATCTATGTGTTCTTTGCCTGGCAGGCCGGCGACGAAGAAAAGGTACAGGCGACGCAGGCCTGGTACCAGCAGTCGGGACTGGCGGAGTACGAAGTGCCAGCGTATGAAAAACACCTGCGTCTGGGTGCACAAAGCGAAGCGCTGGCCGAACTGCAGTCCGTTCCTGTGGCACAGCGGGGCGGTTACGTTGGCATGGCGACTTTGAGCGATGTCGCGTTCCAGCGAGCGCTGGAGAACGGTGGCCTGTTCGAGTCGGAAGACGAGCAGGCGGCTTGGGCGCCGTTGCGCCGCGCGTATCAGGCGCAGCTGGACCAGGTATTCACCCTGCGGCATATCCTGCGCAGTTCGGAGTGGTCGCCGAAGCGACTGCTGTCGGCGGCGTTCCTGCACGGCAGCGTGATGCACCTGCTGGGGAACATGCTGTTCCTGGTCGTGTTGGGGCTGTTGCTGGAAGGTGCACTTGGCGCCTGGCGTTTCCTCGGGCTGTATCTGCTGGGGGCGGTCGGCTCCAGTGTCGCCAGCGTGTTGTGGCGTTGGGGCGAGGTGGGGGGCGGATTGGGGGCGTCTGGCGCGATCGCGGCCGTGATGGGGGCCTTCTGCGTGGTATGGGGAATGCGGCCGGTGCGCTTCTTCTATTGGTTCGGGGTAATCTTCAACTATGTGCGCGCGCCGGCGATCTGGCTGTTGCCGCTGTGGCTTGGTTGGGAAGTGTTCAACCTGCTGACCAATGACGAAGCCGGAATCGGCTTTGATGCCCACGCCGGCGGTTTGATCTGCGGTGCGCTGCTGGGTGCCGTCCTGGTGTTGACCCGGCAGACCCGCGAAGCGTTCATGGCCGACGAGGTCGAAGCGTCGGCAAGCGATCAACGTTGGGAACAGGCACAGCAATACATGGGACGCCTGGAGAATGCCGCGGCCGAGCGCGTGCTGGCTGAGCTGGCCGCCGAGCAACCGCAGCGGTTGGATGTTGCACTGGCGCGTTATCGCGTGGCGGCCAACGCCGGCAGGTTGGACGATCAGCGCGTGCGCGCAGCGGACGTGCTGCGGCTGGATGCTGATGATGCGAACAGCTTGGCCGCGCAACGGGGCATCGTGCAGCAGCTGCTGCACGAGGGTGTCGTCGCCGAACTGGCGCAACCTGCGTTCGAGCGCTGCCTCAAGGCCGGCTGGCTGCAGGAAGCGGAAGCAGTATGGGAACAGGCGACGCAGTTATCCGGTGAGGCGCAGGCGCAGGGGTGGCTCCGGCTGGCCTTGCGACACGGCGAGGCCCATGCGCATGCGCAGCGCCGCCGCCTGCTGGAATTGCTGCAACAGCGGTTTGGCAGCACGCCGCAGGCCGGCAAGGCGCGTTTCCTGCTGGAGAACGACTGAAGGGAGTGCCGCATCAGCTTCAAGGCGAGCAAGGTCGGTCTGCTGGTACCACTCCGTAGCCCGGGTAAGCGCAGCGCACCCGGGGCTGCTGCCGCACGAACGGAGATCCGCCCAGATATCCTTGCTTCCCGGGTGCGCTGCGCTTACCCGAGCTACGTTGGCTGTGCGGCGGTGCTCGCAAGCGTGCTGCGTCAGGCCGGACTGACCTGCAAGGCCTGCCTGGCGGCCTCGAGCTTGCGGCGCTGCTCCTCGTCTTCGCAGCGTTGCAGCGCCTCGTCGATCAGTTGCAGTGCCTCGGCGTCGCGGTTGTAGCGTTCGCCCAGCAGCAGGGCGGCCTGCAAGGCCCATTGCGCTGCTTCCGGCGCACGCGGCCACGCCTTGAACATGGCCCGCAAGGTATCCATCTGCAGTTGCAGCTGCCCGCCGAGGCGCGCGCGTTCGGCCAGTTGTGCGGCCTGCTGCGGATCGGCCGGGGTAAAGTCCGGGTCGACTTCGAGCATGTCGCGCAGCACGTTCATCGCCTCGCGTTCCTGCTTTTCGATCAGAAGACGGTTGATGTACTGGCGGGCATGGTCGCGCAATGCATCCGATGCGCCCTTGCGTCGAAGCAGGCGCTGGTACAACTCGTGCACCGGCAGACTCACCGCGCGTGAGCGCACCGAGCCACGCAGGGCATCCAGGGCGGCATCGAGTTGGCCTTCGCGGACGAAGTGCTCGGCCTCATCCAGCAGCCGCTGGTCCGGGTCATGCCGCGCCAGGGTGTCGTAAGCACCTTCCGGTTCGAAACCCAGCGCCTCGTGGTATTGGTAGACCAGATAGCCGAGCAGGTGGAAGGCGCTGAACAGGCCCCAGATACTGAAGAAATTGAGTACCAGCTCGCCGACAACGGGCGGCATGAACGTGTGCAGCCATTGGCCGGCAGTCAAGGCGCTGGCCTGGATGACGAACAGCAGCAGGAAGGCCGCCAGGTAAGGCCAGCCGATGCGGAAGGCGATGGTGATCGAGGTGGCCGGATTGGCGGCGTGGCGCAGGCTGCCATCCATCGCCAGCGAGATCACGCAGCCCGGCTGCAGCAGGACCACCGCACCCAGTGTCAGCAAGCCGATCACCGGGCCAGTGAAGATCGCCACCGCCACCACGAAAATGCCCATGAGTATCATCAGCCCCAGCAGCCGGATGACGGTGCCATCGCTGCTGCTGAGGGTGTTCTCCGGGGAGGTCATGCGGCCGTTGGCGGTTTCGCGCAGCACCTCGAAGGCGTAACGGTAGATCGCCACCCAGGTGATGATGCCCAGCAGCCAGCCAATCGCCGGCAACCAGGTCAGCAGGGTGCACAAGGTGAGCGCGATCAGCGAATACAGCGCCGGCCCGCGCACAGGATAGAGCGTGATTGCAGGCAGTCGCTGCCAGAACGGTTGTGGACGTTGCGCGCTCGCGCCGCGTTTGCGGTCTTCCATGACATCCCCCTGGGTCAGGCAATGATTGTGGCCGTAGCGGGGGGGGGGGCGGGCATTGGGGCGGGGGTGGGGGTGGGGGGGGGGCCGCATGGCCGGCCCGCGTTGTGGGTGGGGGGTGCAGACCCGGCATATCTCCCATGACCGAGGCGGCTCCTGTGGTTGGCGATT